>CAJGCP010000001.1 GCA_904501885.1 uncultured Acetatifactor sp.
ATGAGTACTTTGAACCAGAAAAGATACAGTTTTCGCCCATTATTTAGTGCAGAGTTATTGTTGTAACTTTTAAACCAATTGCACAAAGTGCCTAAAATAAAGGATTTTTTGTGCAAAATAAATAAGAAAGAATAGAGAGTTTAAGATGTTAGAAATTATTAAAGCTGTAGTTTATGGTGTTGTGGAGGGTATCACAGAGTGGTTGCCCATCAGCAGTACCGGACATTTGATTTTGGTAGAGAAATTTTTGCCCTTTCAGGAAACCAGCGAAAATTTCTTCGGCATGTTTGACGTAGTGATTCAGCTGGGTGCAATTTTGGCGGTTGTGCTTTTGTTTTGGAAGCAAATTTGGCCCTTTGCCTTAAGCCAAAAGGAACGGCAGGGGACAGGTCTTTCTTCCTATCTAAAGAAAGATATTTGGACCCTTTGGTTTAAGATTTTGGTTTCCACTGTACCAGCGGCGATTATTGGCGCGTTGTTTGATGAGAAGTTTGAGGAGTTATTTTATAATCCTCCTTGTATCGCAATTGCGCTGATTGTGTTTGGTGTGGCATTTATCCTAATTGAAAATCAGAACCGGGGAAAAGAATATAAAGTGACACATCTGTCAGAAATCACATATCAAACCGCATTTATGATTGGCGTATTTCAAGTATTGGCTGCAATTTTTCCCGGTACAAGTCGTTCCGGTGCGACTATCGTAGGCGCCCTGCTCTTGGGTGTGTGCAGAACGGTGGCTGCAGAGTATACTTTCTTCCTGGCGATACCGGTGATGTTTGGGGCAAGTCTCCTAAAGGTGATGAAGTTTGGATTTGACTTTACCTCTATGGAATTGATTGTTTTGCTGGTGGGCACGGCAGTATCTTTCGTGGTATCCATCTTTGTATTGAAATTCTTGTTGGGATACATTAAGAAGCATGACTTCAAGGTGTTTGGCTGGTATCGAATCGCATTGGGCCTGTTGGTGTTGCTATTGGTAGCGACGAACATTATGCCGGCAAGATAAAACGAGTTTGTGACAAAAGGCAATGGGGCCGAAAGCCTTATTGCCTTTTTATAAGACAAGGAATGAGGACACCGTATGATAAAGAATATAATCGTGGACATGGGTAATGTGCTTTTGGAGTACAACCCGAAGAAGATACTGGATGCTATCTGCACTACGCAGGAATGTAAGGATATTATATATAAGGAACTCTTTCAGGGAGAAGAATGGATTTTAGGTGACAGAGGTGTGATTCTAAATCACCAAAGATTTGATGGAGCATCTAAAAGGGTGCCGGAGAAGTATCATAAGGAGTTGCAGGCTTGCGTAGACCACTGGATTGATTTCATGCTGCCCATTCCCGGAGCAAAGGACTTTTGTCAGTGGGCGAAGGAACAGGGGTATCGGTTGTTTGTTCTCTCCAATGCCTGTGGTTTGTTCCATACCTATTTCCCAAAACAGTTCCCACTGGAATGGTTTGAGGGCGTGGTGGTGTCTGCGGATGTGAAGATGATAAAACCGTCTGCAGAAATTTATGAGTACGTTTTGCAGAAGTTTCATCTCCGGCCGGAGGAGTGCCTGTTCATTGACGATATGGAATATAACATCAGGGGTGCAGAGGCGGTTGGCATCCATGGAACTGTATTTAAAAATGATTTCTGCACTATAAAAAACACGCTACAAACACTTTAGATTTATTTTAGAATTATTTTTAATGAAATTGGTTGACAATAAGAAAGGGAAGTGCTAACTTATCTTTAGTAGATGTTAGCACTCCCTTTTATTGAGTGCTAACAACATAAGAAGGGAGGTACTTGGATGGAGTTAGACGAGAGAAAAAAGAAGATTCTGCAAGCGGTCATTCGTAACTATCTGGAGACCGGCGAGCCGGTGGGCAGTAGAACCATATCCAAGTATACCGACCTGAATTTAAGCTCTGCCACCATACGAAATGAGATGGCAGATCTGGAGGAAATGGGATATATTTTACAGCCCCATACTTCCGCCGGGCGAATTCCTTCGGATAAAGGTTACCGATTATATGTGGATACCATGATGGAGGAAAAAGAGCGCAAGGTTGAGGAGATGGAGGAGATGCTTCTCAAACGCCAGGATAAGATGGAGACACTGCTCAAGCAGGTGGCCAAGGTGCTGGCACAGAACACACAATATGCCTCCATGATATCTGTTCCTCAAAACCGCGGGGCGAAATTGAAGTTCATCCAGTTGTCCAGAGTGGACGCGCGCCAGTTATTGGCGGTGGTCGTAACGGAAGGTAATGTGATTAAAAATAACATTATCCGTGTAGAAGAAGAACTGAATGATGAGACATTGCTGAAGTTGAACATTCTGCTGAACACACACTTGACCGGACTGACCATTGGAGAAATCAACCTGGCAATGATTGCTTATATGAAGCAGCAGGCCGGTATTCATGGAGACATCATTGGAGAAGTTTTGGACGCGGTGGCAACCTCCATACACGAAGAGGAAGATTTAGAGATTTACACCAGCGGTACCAATAACATCTTCCGATATCCTGAGTTGGCCGACCACAGAAAAGCAAGTGAGTTGATTAATACTTTTGAGGAAAAGCAACTTCTTACCGAACTTTTACAGGATCCCGGGCAGGGAAGTGGTGGCACCGGTATTCAGGTGTACATCGGTGAAGAATCCTCGGTACAGAGTATGAGAGATTGCAGTATTGTTACCGCCACCTATGAGTTGGGCGGTGGCATGAAGGGAACCATCGGTATCGTGGGACCGAAACGAATGGACTACGAAAAAGTAGTTGGAACGCTTCGTACCATACAGAGTCAGTTAGACGAAATGTATCGGGATGACAAAGAATAAAGTAGTATCGGAAAGGATAGAACCATGACAGAGAAGGAAAAACAGTTGCAGCAGGAAGAGGCTGTGGATGTGAATCCGGCGGAAACAGAAGCAACAGAGGAAAAGGCAAAAGCCGAGGAAACGTGCGGATGCACAGAAGGATGTGAATCCAAGGCAGAAACTGCCGGCTGTGAGAAAAAAACGGCAAAGAAGCAATGTAAGACAGATAAAAAAGAAAAGCAATACAAAGAACAAATCGAACAGCTGGAAGATAAGGTAAAGCGCCAGTTGGCAGAATTCGAAAACTTCCGCAACAGAACAGAAAAAGAAAAACAGTCCATGTTTGAAATGGGAGCCAAGAGTGTCATCGAAAAGATGCTGCCGGTGGTGGATAATTTTGAGCGGGGACTTCAGACCGTTCCGGAAGACAAAAAGGAAGATCCTTTTGTGGATGGAATGAATCGTATTTACAAGCAGCTGCTTACCGAACTGGAAGCAATCGGCGTGAAGCAGATAGAAGCACTTGGTCAGGAATTTGACCCCAACCTTCATAATGCGGTCATGCAGGTGGCCAGTGAAGAATACGAAAGCGGTCAGGTGGCACAGGAATTATTAAAAGGCTATACCTATCGCGACAGCGTGGTAAGACATACCATGGTCGCAGTAGTTGAATAACAATAAAAACAAAACAGGAGGACATAAAAATGGGAAAAATTATTGGTATTGACTTGGGTACAACAAACAGTTGCGTGGCAGTTATGGAGGGTGGTAAGCCCACTGTTATCGCAAACGCAGAAGGTGCAAGAACCACACCTTCCATCGTAGCATTTACAAAAACCGGTGAAAGACTGGTAGGTGAGCCTGCAAAGCGTCAGGCAGTAACTAACGCAGATAAGACCATCGCATCTATCAAGAGAGATATGGGTACAGACAACGGTCGTACCATCGACGACAAGAAATACTCTCCTCAGCAGATTTCCGCAATGATTTTGCAGAAGCTGAAAGCAGACGCAGAGAGCTACTTGGGCGAAAAGGTAACAGAGGCAGTAATCACTGTTCCTGCATATTTTAATGATGCACAGCGTCAGGCAACCAAGGATGCAGGTAAGATTGCAGGCTTGGAAGTAAAGCGTATCATCAACGAGCCTACGGCAGCAGCCTTGGCTTATGGTTTGGATAACGAAAAAGAGCAGAAAATTATGGTTTATGACTTGGGTGGTGGTACCTTCGACGTATCCATCATCGAAATCGGCGAAGGCGTTATCGAAGTTCTTTCTACCAACGGTGATACCCGTTTGGGTGGTGACGACTTTGACAACAAGATTATCGACTGGATGCTTGCTGAGTTCAAGAAGGCTGAAGGCGTAGACCTTTCCGGCGATAAGATGGCAATGCAGAGATTGAAAGAAGCAGCAGAGAAGGCAAAGAAGGAATTGTCCAGTGCAATGACCACAAATATCAACCTTCCTTTCATCACTGCTACTGCAGAAGGCCCTAAGCATTTTGATATGAATTTGAGCCGTGCTCAGTTTGATGAATTGACCAGAGATCTGGTAGAAAGAACTGCAATCCCTGTACAGAACGCTATGAAGGATGCAGGCCTTACCAATGCTGACTTAGGTCAGGTGCTTTTGGTAGGTGGTTCCACCAGAATTCCTGCAGTACAGGATAAGGTAAGACAGATCACAGGCAAAGAGCCCAGCAAGACTTTGAACCCTGATGAGTGTGTGGCAATTGGTGCTTCCGTACAGGGTGGTAAATTGGCAGGTGATGCCGGAGCAGGCGACATCCTCCTTTTGGATGTAACTCCTTTGTCTCTGTCCATCGAGACCATGGGTGGTGTGGCTACCAGATTGATTGAAAGAAATACAACCATCCCTACTAAGAAGAGCCAGATTTTCTCCACTGCAGCAGACAATCAGACTGCAGTAGATATCAATGTGGTACAGGGTGAGAGACAGTTTGCAAAGGACAACAAGTCCCTTGGACAGTTCCGTTTGGATGGTATCCCTCCCGCAAGAAGAGGTATGCCTCAGATCGAAGTAACCTTCGATATTGACGCAAACGGTATCGTAAATGTATCTGCAAAGGATTTGGGCACCGGTAAGGAACAGCATATCACCATCACCGCAGGTTCCAACATGTCCGATGATGAAATCGAAAGAGCAGTCAAGGAAGCTGCTGAGTTCGAGGCACAGGATAAGAAGAGAAAAGAAGCAGTGGAAGCGAGAAACGAGGCAGACTCTTTCGTATTCCAGACAGAAAATGCTTTGAACGAAGTGGGCGACAAGCTGGCAGATGCCGACAAGTCCGCAGTGCAGGCAGATTTGGATGCTTTGAAAGCAATCCTTGAGAGAACCAAGGATCAGGAAATGAGCGACAGCGACATCGATGAGTTGAAGGCGGCAAAAGAAAAACTGACCAACAGTGCGCAGGCACTCTTCACCAAGATGTATGAGAATATGCAGCAGGCACAGCAGGGTGCAGGCCCTGACATGGGTGGTGCGGCAGGCGCAGCTCCCGAAGATGATGTCATCGACGGAGACTTCCGCGAAGTATAAAAAGTAACTATTGTAATGAGGTGCTAACATGGCAGAGCAAAAGAGAGACTATTATGAGGTCCTCGGCGTAGATAAGAATGCTGATGATGCCGCAATTAAAAAAGCATATCGTGCACTTGCTAAAAAGTATCATCCGGATGTGAATCCGGGTGATGCTGAAGCAGAGAAAAAATTCAAAGAGGCGTCCGAAGCATATGCTGTGTTGAGCGATCCGGACAAGAAGCGTCAGTACGATCAGTTTGGTCACGCTGCTTTTGATGGTGGCGCTGGCGGCGCCGGTGGATTTGATTTTAGCGGTGCTGATTTTAGCGACATTTTTGGCGATATTTTTGGTGATTTCTTCGGTGGTGGAAGCAGGAGAAGTTCTTATAACAATGGCCCCATGAAGGGAGCAAACCTCCGTACCAGTGTGCGGATTACTTTTGAAGAAGCGGTATTTGGATGTAAGAAAGAAATTGAACTTACCGTGAAAGAAGCATGTAAGACCTGTCACGGCTCAGGAGCAAAACCCGGCACCAGTCCGGAAACTTGTTCCAAATGTGGCGGCAAGGGCCAGGTGGTGTTTACCCAGCAGTCCTTATTTGGCATGGTAAGAAATGTACAGACCTGTCCTGAGTGTCAGGGAAGCGGTAAAGTAGTCAAAGAAAAATGTCCGGATTGTCATGGTTCTGCGTATATTCCCATGCGGAAACGCTATTCTGTGGATATTCCTGCCGGTATTGACAATGGACAGTCCACCCGTATGCCCGGTTTGGGTGAACCCGGTACCAATGGCGGCCCCAGAGGCGATGTGTTGGTAGAAGTGATTGTAGGACGTCATCCTATTTTCCAGAGACAGGATTTCAATATCTATTCTACCGTTCCCATGTCCTTCGCAGTGGCTACATTGGGCGGTGAAATCATGATTGATACCGTGGACGGCAAAGTCATTTATGAGGTGAAGCCCGGTACCCAGACAGACACCAGAGTGCGTCTGAAGGGCAAGGGTGTACCTTCCTGGAGAAACAAGGACTATCGAGGCGACCACTATGTGACATTGGTGGTTCAGGTGCCTGACAAATTAAGTCATGAGGCCAAGGAACTGTTGAAACAATTTGACGCAGCAAACGATAACAGTTTAAATGCGACCAAGGAAGCATCCGATAATAAGGGTGCAGAAACCAAGGAAGACAAAAAGAAAAAGTCCAAGGACGGGTTCTTTGGGAAGAAATAAGACAGAAGAAAAAGGATTGTGACCGGAGACGGCTACAATCCTTTTATTTATGAGTACATACATAGAATTTATTATAAATCTGACAACTGTGTCATATTTGTTGTGATTCTCAAAACATGAAAATCAAGGTGAAAGAAATGATTTGTAAATCACGTAAGTGTAAGGTATAATTATAAGTTGAAATATTATATCTAGACGCGGAGAGCAGATATGACGGCAGACAGAAAAAGAAAAGCGTGTCTTGCGTTGGGATTGCTTTTGGTGGGATTTTTGGTGACGGTGCTACTGTGGTATTTGGTTGAAAGGCGGGAGGCTGTTTCCATGCCTGCCCAGTTGACCATCACGGAGAGCGGATTTTTTCAAAACGATTTATCGGTAGAAGTGAAGGCCCCCTATGGGGTGAAGGTGTACTATACCACAGATGGCAGTGAGCCTACTGCGGAAAGTGGTGTGCTCTATGACACGCCCCTTACCTTATCTGCGGCAGAGGAGGAGACTGTTTATACCTATCGTTTTAGGGCATACGATTCCTCCGGTCAAGCCTCGGAGGTTATCACCAGAACCTATATCTTAGGAGAGAATCTCCCTGAGAGATTTACTACCCGTGTGCTCAGTGTAGTGGGTGATCCGGACGGATTGTTTGGATATGAGAATGGTATTTTTGTAAAAGGCAAAGTGTTTGATGAGTGGAAGGCGGCCAATCCTGATGCGTTTTATGGTGGCGGGATAGATGCCAATTTTCAGTGGCGAGGATCCGAGTTCGAAAGACCGGTGCATATAGAGTGTTTTGATAGTACAGGTGAAAGCCTTTTTGCTTTGGATGGTGGCGTGCGAGTGCATGGCGCTCTGTCCAGAATGAAGAACCAAAAATCTTTTCGTTTGTATGCCAGAAAAGAATATGATGCTAAGAATGAATTTGAATACCCTGTGGTGGAGGCATTGAAAAATGCCGACGGCACACTGTATGACAGATATAAGAGACTGTTGGTGCGTAATGCGGGCAACGACAATGGCTTTGGATTTATCCGAAGCGAGCTTTGCTGTGATTTGGCTGCAGATGCCGGTTTCCCGGATGTGACTCTTTCGGAGGCTGTGGCTGTCTATATGAATGGACAGTACATGGGCATTTACTGGATGGGCAATAATTTTGATGCCGGTTATTTTGAAGAAAAATACGGGACACACACAGGACAGTTTGTTGTTCTGGAGGGTACCGGTGGAGTCAAGGTGGAGGATGAAGATCCGGCCGTTCAGACTTATGTGGACCAGTACAATGATTTGTTCCGGACCTATGTAGAAAAAGATTTGACGGAAACTGCTACATACGAAGCGTTGCAGGAAATGTTCGATGTAGAGAATTATTTGCAGTATTGCGCCATCCAGATATATATCGGCAATGTGGACTGGCCGGGAAACAATGTGAAGGTGTACCGTTATGTATCCCCTACGGGAGAATATCAGGCGGGGACGGTTTTTGACGGCAGATACCGCAATCTTTTATATGATCTGGATTTTGGCTTTGGCCTGCTTTTGCTGGGCGGTGGTGTGGACGAGAATCACCGTACTTTGGAAATGGACTTGCAGTCGGAACTACTCCTTTTAAATCAGTTGATGAAGAGAGAGGACTGCAGAGCATACTTTGTGAATTACCTTTGCGACCTGATGAATGGACCTATGTCAGCAGAAAATGTGGAAGCGAAACTATCGGAGAAACACGGAAGCAGACAGCAGGAACTTCATCATATGGTGGAGGAAACAGACTTAATGGAGGATTCCCTTTGGAATTGGGAAGCCCTGGATGTGAATGATAGTACTGTGCAGGACAATTACAATAGTATTGTCCGCTTTGCCAGGAGGCGTCGGGCTGTGATGCTCAATGACATCATTGCTTCTTTTGATTTTGATGCCGTTAACGCATACACGCTACATCTGACAAATCAAAGCCTGTCCGGTGTGCAGGTAAACACTATGGTGGTGGATAGCCCGGACTTTGACGGTGTGTATTTTGGTAATGTGCCGGTGAGTCTTTCTCCGAGACTGTCCCTCAATGAAATTTTTGCCCATTGGATTGTCAATGGAGAAATCAGAACACAAGAGGTTCTTACTTTGACTTCTGATGACATCAAAGAAGCAGTTATTCAGGTGGAACTTGTGACGGAACCGGCAGAAGATGCGGAGTTGGAAATTCACGCAGTGAAAGCCAGAGGCACCAATGATTATGTGGAATTAATCAATTACTCGGATTGCACGGTCAGTACACAAGGATACCATTTGACAGATGGTGAGGATGTATATCAATATGCCCTGCCCACCGTGGTACTGCGTCCCGGAGAAACCATCCGCTTTTACGGCAAAGATGCCACTACATCAGAGGCTTTGGGAAACTGGGGGATGAATTTTAATTTGCGACAGGGGGAAACTTTGCGCCTTCATAAGGGTGAGGAGCTGATAGATTCTTTGATGGTCCCCCAACTGACACCCCGGGGAATATATGTGAAGAACCATATTACAGGTACTTACCAGGAAGAAATCGCAGAGTAGGAAGTTATATAGGGAGCCGATAGGAGAAGTTAGTGAGACACGAATTAAAGTATGTGATCACGCCGATTCAATATCAGCTGCTGAAAGGTCGTCTGCAAGCCTTTATGAAAAGGGATTCCCATGCGGGGGAGGATGGAAATTATTTCATCCGAAGCGTCTATTTTGAGTCCCCGGGAGCAGATACATTAGCAGAGAAAGAAAATGGCGTGGACAACCGAAAAAAATATAGAATCCGGTATTATGAGAATCAGCCGAAAGCATGTGTTTTGGAATGCAAGAGTAAAAAAGGTACCAGAATTTCCAAAACAACGTACCCTTTATCGGAAGAGGAAAGGGATATGCTTTTGGCGGGCGCATCTCCAACAGCGGACATCTGCAAGGGAAGTGTGTTGGAGGAACTGGTGGTACTGATGAAGACCAAGGGTTTTGCGCCTGGTGTGGTAGTGGATTATCTGAGAGAAGCTTATGTGTATGATATTTCCAATGTAAGAATTACCTTCGACAAGGAACTGGCCGGGGGAAATGTAAAGGATTGTTTGAAGCGGAAACGATATCTTCCCAATATACTCGCTCCCGGCGATATGATATTGGAAGTGAAATACGATGATTACCTGCCTGCCCACATCAGCGAGATTTTATCCGGCGTGGGTCTTACACAGGTGGCGGCATCCAAGTTTGGTATGTGCATGAAAAAGAAATTGGAGGGACAGATTGTATGAATTCAATCAAGGATATTTTAAGAGACAGCATTGTAGAGATGGGATTGGTGGAGAATATTTCGTTGCCCTATTTGCTACTTGTGCTGGGAACGGCGTTTGTATGCGCGATGATTATTTATCTGGTGTATAAGTTTTTCTACCGTGGCGCAGTGTATTCCGAAAATTTTGGTTTACTGATTATTATGTCCACTCTGACAGTGGCATTTATTATTGTGACCATATCCTCTAACGTGGTGCTTTCCTTGGGTATGGTGGGTGCGCTTTCTATTGTTCGTTTCAGAACGGCGGTAAAGGATCCGTTGGATGTGGGATTTCTGTTTTTGGCCATTGGCGCGGGATTGACAGCCGGTGCGGGTCTGTTCTTTGTGGCCATCTGTGGCACCATCCTCATCAACATTATATTTGTAGTGATGATGTCCATGGGAAAAAGCAGAAGTACCTACCTTTTAATTGTTCGTTATGAAAATAAGGCAGAGGCAGCGGTAGAAGAAAAACTGGCAGCGCTGCACAAGAAAATAAAAACAAAGTCCTCTGATGGAGAGTCCACAGAAATCACCTGCACCGTTCGTCTGAAGGGTGAGGATGTTTTGCCTGAATTTACACAGATCGAGGGTGTGCAGAATGCACTTTTGATGGCATACACCGGAGATGCACAGTATTAAAAAGAATCATAGACCAAGATGAAGAAGTGCATCGGAAGAGGTTTATGATTGGGAGAAATGGATGAAGAAGTTGACAGAAAATGTACAACTAAAGACGTTGTTGGTGGGTCTGATTTTACTGCTTGCAGTTGCCTTGATTCCCCTGTTTGCCATCGCACACTATAATTTTATCAGTGTGGACGATTTCACCTTCACCTTACATTCCGGCAGTATCTGGAAAGAGACGGGATCCGTGTGGAAGGTGTTACTTGGGCAGATTGCATACACCAAGGATTTTTATTATGAATGGCAAGGCACTTATTTTGGTGTCTGGGCATTTACCTCGGCCATGGGAATTTTTGCGGAAGATGCCTACTATATGGTTACTTATATCACCCTGGGCGGTATGGTGTTGACGGAACTGTTTGGACTCATGGTGATTTTTGTAAAAATTCTAGGTGCAGACAAGGTACGGGCAGGAATTGCATCTATTAGCTGTGTGTTGTTGCAAGTGCTGTTAACACCGGTGCCGGTAGAAGGTTTTTTCTGGTTCTGTGGTGCCATGCTATACACATTTCTCTATGCTTTGGCATGGTTGTTGGTGGCCCTGTTATTGCTCTTGGCAAGTAAGAGAGAACGCCCTCTGTGGAAGTCGGTTCTCTTGGAGATTGGCATTGCGTTACTACTCTTTGCAGTGGGTGGTGGAAACTATGTGGTGGCCCTCACCATTTTGCTGTTTTTGCTATTTTACAATGTGTGGATGTTTGTGACAAAACATCCCCAGAGATATCTTTCTCTTGCCAATATATTATGGTATCTGGTGGCATTCCTGGTAAATGTGGCGGCGCCCGGCAATCAAGTGAGACAAGCAGCCTCGGGTGTGACACATATGTCATTTTTTGGCGCGATTTTGAAGGCACTGGCAGAGGCATCCCGATATGTTTGGAACAATGCCATTCCGCCCTGCATTATTTTGGGTGGTATGTTGGTGCCAATATTCTGGGGCATCATCAAAAAGAAGAATTTCAAATATCCCTATCCTTTGTTGGTATTGTTGCTTTCTTTCGGCGTGTTTGCAGCCCAGTTTGCGCCCACACTGTACGCATTACAGATTACCGGAGCGGGTCGTATTCAGAACATCTACAGATTTAATTATTATATTTGGCTGTATGCCAATGAGTTATATTTGCTTGGCTGGTTGCACAGAAAATGGGCAGAAAAGAAAATGTCCACGGAAACATTGCCTGCGGAAGGAAAGAAGTCCTTTGTTTTGGCCGGTTGGCTGGTGGGTGGCGTATTTCTACTCATAACCTTGTATTTTTGGGGCGGAGATAAGATTACCACTGTCAGTGCGGTGATGGATTTGCATTATGGCAATGCCAAACAGTATCAGATGGAGTTCCAAGAAAGATTGGCAGTTTTAGAGGATGAGACTCTTTCGGAAGTGGAATTAGAGCCCTTCCGCATCAAGCCCTATCTGCTCTATTTTGGGGACCTGCAAAAGGATCCGGAGGATTGGGTCAACAAAGCAATGGCAGAGTATTACGGAAAAGAAAAAATTACGCTGAGCGATGAATAGAAATAGGAAGTATAAAAATTATACGAGGAAGGTATCGTTATGAAGTGGATGAAGTTTCGCATTAAAACAGTGACTGAGGCGGAGGATATTATCATCAGCAGCCTCTATGATTTGGGATTTGAGGGGGCGCAGATTGAGGACAAGATTCCCTTGACTGCTATGGAAAAAGAGCAGATGTTTGTGGATATCCTACCGGAGGGACCGGAGGATGACGGGATTGCCTATTTGAGTTTCTTTGTGGAAATCGGAGAAGACGGCAGTCTCACAGTGGCAGATGAGCAAAAAACAGTTTCTGAAATTGTAGAGATGTTAGAAACCGAGCTGGAAGATTTGCGCCTGTTTTGTGAGATTGGCGAGGGTACCATCACCGTAGATGAGACTGAGGATATTGACTGGATCAACAACTGGAAACAGTACTTCCATCAATTCTATATAGATGATATTCTGGTGATTCCTTCTTGGGAGGATATTAAGGTGGAGGATGAAGGCAGAATGGTTCTCCATATTGATCCCGGCACTGCGTTTGGTACGGGCATGCATGAGACCACCCAGCTGTGTATCCGTCAGTTGCGAAAATACATTACTCCGGAAACGGAACTTTTGGATGTGGGAACGGGTAGTGGAATTTTGGCCATACTTTCCCTGATGTTTGGGGCAAAACATGCAGTGGGTACGGACTTGGATGTCTGTGCCATAGAGGCTGTGGCGCAAAACTGTGCGGCCAATGGCATTGATCCCGCACAGTTTGAGATGATGATTGGAAACATTATCAATGATAAGGCCATTCAGGATACCGTGGGTTATGAATGTTACGATATTGTGGTGGCAAATATTTTGGCGGATGTGCTGGTGCCTTTGACCCCGGTGATTGTCAATCAGATGAAGCCCGGAGCAATCTATATTACCTCCGGTATCATCAATGATAAGGAACAGACCGTAGTGGACGCAGTGAAGGCAGCCGGACTTTCGGTATTGGAAGTAACCTATCAGGGAGAGTGGGTGAGTGTCACCGCCCGGAAATAGGATTTTCTAAGGAGAAAAGTAATGTTTCAGTTTTTTGTAAAGCCCACACAAATCAATATAAATGACAAGAGTGTCATAATTGAAGGGCCTGACGTAAATCATATAAAGAATGTTCTACGTATGAAAGAGGGCGAAGAAATTGCAGTCAGCAATGGCGTGGACGGCAAGGAATACAGATGCGGTATTGCGGCCCTGGAGGAGCATGTTGTCCGATGTGAAATTTATTTTGTGAAAGAAGACAATGTGGAACTTCCTGCGCAGATTTATCTATTTCAAGGGCTGCCCAAATCCGATAAGATGGAGTTGATTATCCAGAAGGCAGTGGAATTGGGGGTGTATCAGATTATCCCTGTTGCCACCAAGCGTTGCGTGGTAAAGCTGGATGATAAAAAGGCGGCGTCAAAAATTGCCAGATGGCAGTCAATCGCAGAGGCGGCGGCAAAGCAGAGCAAAAGAGGCATCATTCCTAAGGTGCATGATGTGGTGACCTTTTCTCAAGCCATTGCCATTGCCCGGGAGATGGAAGTGAAATTGATTCCCTATGAAATGGCGGAAGATATGGAGCGCACCAGAACCTTGCTATCCGATATCAAGCCCGGAGACAGGGTGGCTGTTTTCATTGGCCCGGAAGGCGGATTTGAACAGGCAGAAATTGATTCGGCATCAAAGGCAGGCGTAAACCCCATCACTTTGGGGCGCCGGATTTTACGGACGGAAACTGCGGGAATGACTGTCCTTTCTTGGCTGGGTTATTTGCTGGAGAAGTAGAGAAACATAAAGCAATAATCCACTACCCCGCATAAGATATTACAAGAAAGTGACGACAAGGGAGCATAATATGGAAGCATATTTGGACAATTCCGCCACAACGAGGGTGTTCCCGGAAGTGGCAGAATTTATGACAAAAATCATGTGTGAGGATTACGGAAATCCTTCCAGCATGCATATGAAGGGCGTGGAGGCGGAGCAATACCTGCGTTATGCAAAAGAGGTATTTGCCAAACTGTTGAAGGTAAATGAGAAGGAAATCTTTTTTACCTCCGGAGGTACGGAAGCGGATAACATGGCAATCATCGGTGCGGCTATGGCCAATGCCAGAAGGGGGAAGCACCTGATTACCACCATGATAGAACACCCGGCGGTATTAAAAACCATGCAGTATCTGGAAGGTCTTGGCTATAGAGTGACATATCTTCCGGTGGATTCCTGCGGTAGGGTATCCTTGGAGGAGTTGCGTAGAGCTATGTCGCCGGATACGATTCTTGTATCCATGATGCACACCAACAATGAAATCGGTTCGTTACAGCCCATTGCAGAAGCGGCAGCTTATGTAAAGAAAGTGAATCCTTATACACTGTTCCATGTGGATGCAGTGCAGGGCTTTGGTAAGGCGAAGATTTTCCCTAAGAAAATGGGCATTGATATGGTGAGTATCAGCAGTCATAAAATTCATGGTCCCAAGGGCGTAGGTGTATTATATGTGGACGAGAAAGTGAAACTCCAGCCCATCATTTTCGGTGGTGGTCAGCAGAGAGGATATCGCTCCGGTACAGATAATGTGCCCGGTGTGGCAGGCATGGCCAAGGCGGCAGACCTTTTGCACAGCCATTACGACGAAGATGTGGCCAGACTACAGGAACTGAAAAGATATTTTATCAAGGGATTGGAAAAACTGGAAGGCATCCACATCAACGGATTATTACCTGATATGCCCTATGGAGAGGGAACGGCACCTCATATCGTGAGCGTGTCTGTAGAAGGTGTCCGCAGCGAAGTGTTATTGCATGCGTTGGAGGACAAAGGAATTTATGTGTCGGCAGGAAGTGCCTGCTCTTCTCATAAACCGGCACCTTCCGCAACACTAAAGGCGATTGGTGTCAGCAAGGAAATGCTGGAGTCCACCCTGCGATTTAGCTTTTCGGTTTATACAACCAGGGAAGAAATAGACTATACTTTGCAGGAAATGTATGATAGAATTCCTATGTTGCGAAAATACACGCGCCGATAGTCATAGGCGGCTGCATGTACGCGATACAGAAGTGATAGGAGAAAAAACATGTTTACTTCATTTTTGATAAAATACGCAGAAATTGGTGTGAAGGGAAAGAACCGTTATCTGTTCGAAGATGCCCTGGTGCACCAGATGAAATTTGCTCTGAAAAAATGTGAGGGCAAATTCTTAATTCACAAATCCCAAGGCCGTATTTTCGTAGATGCGGAGGGAGAGTTTGACTATGACGGCGCGGTAGAACGCTTGAGCAGGGTGTTTGGTATCTCCGGCATCTGCCCCGTGGTTGTGGTAGAAGATGAGGGGTTTGAACGTCTCTGTGAAACCGTAGTGAAATATATTGATGATGTTTACCCTGAGAAAAATAAGACCTTTAAGGTAAATGCCAGAAGAGCCAGAAAGAACTATCCCAAGGAGTCCATGGAAATCAATGCGGATATGGGAGGAGTGATTTTGGATGCGTATCCGGAAATGCGCGTGGATGTGCACAAACCGGACATTATGCTGAACATTGAAATCAGAGAAAAAATCTATATCTATTCGGAAATCATTCCCGGTCCCGGCGGTATGCCGGTAGGAACCGGCGGCAAGGCAATGCTTTTGCTTTCCGGCGGAATCGATTCCCCTGTGGCAGGTTATATGATTGCCAAGCGTGGTGTAAAAATCGATGCGGTGTATTTCCATGCTCCGCCCTATACCAGTGAGAGAGCAAAACAAAAGGTGGTAGACTTGGCGCGAATCGTGTCGAAATATACAGGGCCCATTTATTTGCATGTCATTAATTTTACGGATATCCAGTTATATATCTACGAAAAATGTCCTCACGAAGAACTGACCATCATCATGCGCAGATATATGATGAGAATTGCAGAGCACATTGCGAAGGAAACAGAATGCTTGGGATTGATTACCGGAGAAAGTATCGGACAGGTGGCTTCCCAGACAATGAACTCGCTGATTGCTACCAATGAAGTCTGTGAGTTGCCGGTGTATCGTCCGTTGATTGGTTTTGATAAGCAGGAAATTGTGGAAGTGTCCGAAAAGATTGGTACCTTCGAAACTTCCATTCAGCCCTTCGAAGATTGTTGCACCATCTTTGTGGCGAAACATCCGGTGACTAAGCCCAATGTCAATGTGATTCGCCGCCATGAAAGAAACTTGGATGAAAAAATCGAAGAATTGGTGAAGACTGCACTTGAGACAGATGAATTAATCATTGTTGAATAGAGAAAAGGACAATAAAAAGGTCTCAAAACGTTCATTCCGTCTTGAGACCTTTCAAACTTTTGTTTATACAATGTAGGGTGCAAGGATTGCAAGAATCTCATCCAACCCGTCATCAGCATGAATGTTCAGATCGATGGGTTTGGACAAGTCCAGGCTAAAGATTCCCATGATGGATTTGGCGTCGATGACATATCTGCCGGAAACCAAATCGAAATCGCAATCATATTTGGTAATTGTATTTACAAATGATTTTACTTTGTCAATGGAATTTAATGAAATTTGTACGGTTTTCATCTTGGATACCTTCCTTTCCTTTATATGACTTGATATTATATTAGTTGGTTCGTCAACAAAAGTCAAGATACAAAGAAAGCGGTTTTTGTAAAAGAGCGACAACCTTTTAAATAGAATTTGCAAGAGGAATCATATGAAAAAAGTAGCATTGCATAATTTGGGCTGCAAAGTGAATTCCTATGAGACGGAAGTGATGCAACAAAAATTGCAGGAACGAGGCTTCCAAATTGTAGATTTCGATGAAGTGGCTGATATTTATATTGTGAATACCTGCACGGTGACCAACATGGCGGACAGAAAAAGCCGCCAGATGCTTCACAGAGCGAAGCAACGTAATCCGGAGGCGGTGGTAGTAGCGGTTGGGTGCTATGTGCAGACAGGCACCACGGCTGTGTTGCAGGATGAAGCGATAGATTTGGCTGTGGGTAACAATCGTAAAAAGGATATTGTAGAATTGCTGGAAGAGTACCTGCAGATTAGAGAACAGGCAGGGGAACAAGAGGAGTTTTCGGCCGCATCCTTTTTGCAGAAAACGGTGCATGATAAATCCCTGTGTGACATCAATCACACCTATGAATATGAGGAAATGCAGCTTGGGCAGACCGCAGAGCACACCAGAGCTTATATCAAAATCCAGGATGGTTGCAACCAGTTTTGTTCTTATTGTGCCATTCCTTATGCCAGAGGCAGGGTGAGAAGCCGTGCCAAAGAGAATATCTTGGAAGAAATCAGGGGATTGGTGAAGAAAGGATACAAAGAGGTTGTGCTGACCGGTATCCATATCAGTTCCTACGGTGTGGATTTCGACGATCAGGCATGGCAACAGGGTATCTGCGAGAAAATATTCGTGGATGGACAGCCCAAATATACAGGACGTAGTAAATTGGTTGACCTGACAGAAGAAATTTGTCAGATAGATGGTTTACACCGTGTGCGCCTGGGTTCTCTGGAGCCTAGGATTGTCACAGAGGATGCGGCAAGGAGGCTGTCTGTACTGGATAAATTGTGTCCCCACTTTCATCTTTCCCTGCAAAGCGGATGTGACGCAACCCTGAAACGAATGAATAGAAAATACACTGCGGACGAATACTATAACGGCGTGCAGTGTTTGAGAAAGTATTTTGTGCATCCTGCCATCACCACCGATGTGATCGTGGGATTTCCCGGAGAGACGCAAGAAGAGTATCAACAGACCAAGGATTTTTTGGAGAAGGTAGGATTCTTTGAAATGCATATCTTCAAATATTCCAAACGGGCAGGTACGGTGGCGGATGGTTTGCCCGGGCAGGTGCCGGAGAAGGAGAAAACCATCCGAAGCAACGAACTGTTGGCCATGGAGAGCGCCATGTCCAAAGAGTATAGGGCGCGCTACATAGGAAAAGAAGCAGAAGTTTTAATTGAGGAAGCCAAAGAGATAGACGGGCAGGAGTACTATGTGGGTCACACTGTGGATTACGTCAAAATGGCAGTTCCTAAGACCACAGAGAATAACTTGGAGAATTCTTTTGTGGTGATACATCCCGCGGCTTTTCTTACAGAGGAGATTCTTGTGTGATTTGCCCCGGATATTGGGTTTCGTGGGTTGAATTTTCAAAAAAATTAGAGTATTATTAAGAAGAAGCAGAGTTACCGGCCGCATGGCGGCAGATTGAGAGGAATTATGGCAGACATCAGAGACACACAGCATTTTCAGGTGGCAGTAGAACCGAAAACCAGTGCCAAAGAAGTGTTGTCAACAGTATATGAAGCTTTGACAGAAAAAGGATACAATCCGGAGAATCAGATTGTAGGATACATTATGAGTGGAGATCCCACCTACATCACCAGCCACAAAAATGCCAGAAGCTTGATTATGAAAGTGGAAAGAGACGAACTGGTGGAAGAACTTCTGAGAGAGTACATTCGGGTAATACGGCAGAAATAGGAGGTCCCATTATGCGGATTATGGGTCTTGACTTTGGCTCCAAGACGGTGGGGGTGGCTATCAGCGACAGCTTGCTCATCATTGCCCAGCCCTTGGAGATTATACGCCGTAAAGAGGCGAACAAACTGCGCCAGACGCTTGCTAGGATAGAAGAGTTGGCGGTGGAATACGAAGTGGGAGAAATTGTACTTGGACTACCGCTGAATATGGACGATTCTGAGGGAGAGAGAGCCATTCTCACCAGAGAATTTGAAGAGAAACTTAGTAGAAGAACAGGTCTGCCGGTCATTATGTGGGACGAGCGACTTACCACGGTGGAAGCAGACAATGCAATGATAGAGGCGGGGATTCGAAGAGAACACCGCAAAGAATATGTGGACAAGATAGCAGCGGCATTTATCTTGCAAAGCTATCTGGATTATCGTTCCACCAAAATGGAGAATAAAAATGGCTAAATTTGAAAAAATCACATTTCGTCCCGACGGTGAGGAATCCGTGGACTTTTATGTGTTGGAACAGACTAGAATTGGTGGCATCAACTATATCCTTGTGACAGATGTGGAATCAGGCGACGGAGAAGCCCTGATCATGAAAGACACTTCCGAGGATGGAGAAGAGGAAGGCGTGTTCGTCATTGTGTCAGATGACGACGAGCTGGCCGCAGTTGCTGGTGTGTTCGAAAATATGTTAGAGGATGTAGAGCTTCAGCAGTAGTGCTAAGAAGCTTCTTTCCTGTGAGTAAATTGGAGGATATTTGATTGAAGAAAAAAGAGAATAAAAATGTCTCCGGCCTGAAGGTTATCCCCTTGGGTGGTCTGGAGCAAATTGGTATGAACATTACTGCCTTCGAGTACGAAGACAGTATTATTGTGGTGGACTGTGGTTTGTCCTTCCCTGCAGATGACATGTTTGGAATCGATTTGGTGATTCCGGATGTCACATATTTGAAGGAGAATGTGGATAGGGTAAAGGGATTTGTCATCACCCATGGACATGAGGATCATATTGGTGCGCTACCCTATGTGCTTCGGGAGTTAAACGTGCCCATTTATGCTACCCGCCTAACTATGGGTATCATTGAAAACAAACTAAAAGAGCATAACCTGCTAAAGGGTGTGAAACGCAAGGTTGTAAAATTCGGACAGTCCATCAATTTAGGACAGTTCCGTGTGGAATTTATCAAAACTAACCACAGCATCGTGGATGCGGCAGCTTTGGCAATTTATTCTCCGGCAGGTGTGGTGGTGCACACGGGCGATTTTAAGGTGGATTATACCCCCGTATACGGCGACGCCATTGATTTGCAGAGATTTGCAGAGTTAGGGAAAAAGGGCGTGCTTGCCCTCATGTGTGATTCCACCAACGCAGAGCGCCCCGGCTTCACTCCTTCCGAGAGAACAGTGGGCAAAACCTTTGACACGTTGTTTGAAGAGCATAAGAATACCAGAATTTTCGTTGCAACCTTTGCGTCCAATGTGGATCGTGTGCAACAAATTATCAATACGGCTTACAAGTTCAAAAGAAAAGTATGTGTAGAAGGCCGTAGCATGGTGAATATCATAGAGACAGCCAAAAACTTGGACTGCATCAGCATCCCTGAGAATACCTTGATTGAAATTGATCAGATGAAGGACTATCCTGATGAGCAGCAGGTCATTATCACAACCGGAAGCCAGGGAGAAAGCATGGCTGCGTTGAGCAGAATGGCCAGCGGTATGCATCGTAAAATTACCGTGGGTGCCGGGGATACTGTGATTTTTTCATCCAGTCCCATTCCGGGCAATGAAAAGTCCGTGACCAAAGTCATCAACGAATTGTTGCGCAAGGGTGCCGATGTGATCTTTCAGGATGCCCATGTTTCCGGGCATGCCTGTCAGGAAGAGATTAAGTTGTTGTATACCTTAATCAAGCCTCAATATGCGATTCCGGTACATGGTGAGTTTAAACATTTGAAGGCGCAGGCCAAAATTGCCCAAAGCCTGGGCATAGAAAAAGAAAACATCTTTATTTTGTCCTCCGGTGATGTATTGGAATTGAAGGAAAAAGAAGCAAAACTGGTGGGAAGAGTGCCTGTGGGCACCATTTTGGTAGATGGTCTTGGCGTGGGTGATGTGGGCAACATCGTGCTCAGGGACCGCCAGCACCTGGCGGAAGATGGCATTCTGGTCGTGGTGATGGGGCTGGATCAATACGCGGGACAGTTGGTGTCGGGACCGGAGATTATGTCCAGAGGCTTTGTCTATATGAAGGAATCGGATGAACTCATAGAAGAGGCCAGAACCATTGTATATGAAGCAGTGCAGAAATGTATCGACCGGGGCGTTACGGATTGGGGGAAACTGAAGAATACCACCAAGGACAGCCTTAGTGATTATGTTTGGAGAAAGACAAAGAGACGTCCCATGATTTTGCCTATTATCATGGAGGTATAGTCGAAAGGAAACAGTATGAAAAAGATAAAGGGAGTGCCCGCGGGCTTTAGTTCACTGATTCGTGTGGCGTTAGTGCTAATCGCATTACTATTGATTTATTCCGGAGCAACCAAATGCTATGACTTCGGATATCGTGTGTTTATGGAACCGGCCATGACGGAAGGGGAAGGACGCGTGGTGACAGTGGAGGTTGCGCCCGGTATGACGCCCAAGGAGATTGGCAAATTATTTGTTGATAAGGGTCTTGCCAGAGATGCAGGATTGTTTGCCGTGCAATATCGTTTGTCGGAGTATGTCAAAGAAGTAAAAGCAGGTACTTTTGAACTCTCTACCTCCATGACGGCAGAAGAAATGATGCGCGTGATGGCAGGGTATGAGTTAGAAACAGAGGAATAGACATGGAAGTAAACGAAAGAATGGTTACGTTTATCGATTCGCTAGATCCCGGGAATACCCCTTTTCTGGACGAAATCGAAAAATACGCCCTGGAGACGGAAGTTCCTATCATACGAAAATCCATGCAGAGCCTACTGAAGTTTTTGTTGGCCTATGCAAAGCCGAAGCATATCCTGGAGGTGGGAACAGCTATCGGCTTTTCTGCGTTGTTGATGAGTGAATACGGACCACGGGATTGCCATATCACGACCATAGAAAAATATGAGAAGAGAATTCCCCTTGCAAGACAAAATTTCAAGGATGCAGGGGTGGAGGATAAAATTACTTTAATAGAAGGGGACGCCCTGGAGGTATTAAAGGAATTAGAGGGCAGCTTTGATATGATTTTTATGGATGCTGCCAAGGGGCAGTACATTCATTTTATGCCGGACATCTTGCGGCTGTTATCACCCGGAGGATTGCTCATATCGGATAATGTGTTGCAGGATGGGGATGTGGTGGAATCCAGATTTGCGGTCACCAGAAGAAACCGCACCATTCATGCAAGAATGCGGGAATATCTTTACGAATTAAAACATCACCCGCAACTGGAAACAGTCATTTTGCCGGTGGGGGATGGTGTGACCCTGAGTGTCAAAAAGGACCCGGAAAAGAGCAGATAAGATTTCAGATATTGAGAAACGGAATATAAGGATAGAAGATAGAATGAAAAACAGGAAACCGGAACTTTTGATTCCCGCCAGCAGTTTGGAAGTGTTGAAAACAGCAGTCATTTATGGTGCCGATGCAGTGTATATCGGCGGCGAAGCGTTTGGACTTCGGGCGAAGGCAAAGAATTTTACAAAAGAAGAAATGGCAGAGGGCATCGCTTTTGCCCATGCCCATGGGGTGAAAGTCTATGTGACAGCGAATATTCTGGCACATAACGATGACTTGGAGGGTGCGAAAAATTATTTTGAGGAATTGCGGGATATGCAGCCGGAAGCCTGTGATGCCCTGATTATTTCTGACCCCGGTATGTTTACCATTGCCAAAGAGGTGTGGCCGGAGGTAGAAATCCATATTTCCACCCAGGCCAATAACACCAATTATCAGACCTATTTATTTTGGTGGAACATGGGAGCCAAAAGAGTGGTTTCTGCCAGGGAGTTGTCCCTGCAGGAAATCCGCACCATTAGAGACCACATTCCGGAGGAGATGGAAATTGAAAGCTTTATCCACGGCGCGATGTGTATTTCCTATTCCGGCAGATGCCTGCTCAGCAGTTTTCTGGCGGGTAGAGACGCCAACCGGGGAGCATGTACTCACCCCTGCCGTTGGAAGTATGCGGTAATGGAAGAAAAGCGCCCGGGAGAGTACTTTCCTGTGGAAGAAAACGAGAGGGGAACTTATATTTTCAACTCCAAAGATTTATGTATGATAGAATACATTCCTGAGATTGTGGCAGCAGGTATTGATAGCCTGAAAATCGAGGGGCGTATGAAGACGGCGCTGTATGTGGCTACGGTGGCAAGGACTTACCGCAAGGCCATCGATGATTACTTTACCTCGGAGGAAACCTATCGCTCCAATATGGATTGGTACAAGGAGGAAATCTCCAAATGTACATATCGTCAGTTTACCACCGGTTTTTATTTTAACAAGCCTACCCAGGAAACACAGATTTACGATAGCAACACCTATGTAAACGAGTATATTTACCTGGGAATTGTGGAAGAGACAAAAGAACGGAATGTGGTGACGGGGCAAGAGCGTGATGACAAGCAACCCCTCCTGCTGGCTAGGATTGAACAGCGCAACAAATTCAGCGTGGGAGATGACATTGAAATCATGAAGCCAAACGGAGAAAATATTCCGGTCAAGGTTTTGGGAATGTACGATGAAAATTTGGAGCCTGTGGAAAGTTGCCCTCACTCCAAACAAGTGATTTGGTTACACTTGTCTGAGACACCCGGACAGTACGATTTGCTTCGTGTCAGAAATATTGACGCATGAGTGTCATTATGGTAGAATGTGCACAACGAAAACAGCTTGAAAAAGCGGTAAGGACAGAAGAAAATGAGCGAAATTTTGAATGTGGAAGAGATTTTCGGCAGTAAGGTATTTTCCCTTGGGAAAATGAAGGAGAGATTGCCGGAAGAAGTGTATAACGAATTGGTGAGCATTATGGAGCACGGTGGTGAATTGACCCGTGCTGCAGCAAATGTGGTGGCAAAGGCCATGAAGGATTGGGCTATGGAAAACGGGGCAACCCACTATACCCATTGGTTCCAGCCTTTGACGGGTATCACAGCGGAAAAACATGATGCGTTTGTGACCCATCCTGATAAAGAAGGCAAGATGCTTATGGAGTTTTCCGGCAAGGAGTTGATCAAGGGTGAGCCTGATGCGTCTTCTTTCCCTTCCGGTGGTCTGCGTGCTACCTTTGAGGCGAGAGGTTACACCACTTGGGATATCACTTCTCCCGCGTTCATTAAGGAAACCGCTACAGGACCGACCCTGTGTATTCCTACTGCGTTTTGTTCTTATACAGGAGAAGCCTTGGACAAAAAGACGCCCCTGCTTCGCTCTATGGAAGCATTGGACAAGCAGGCCCTTCGTATCCTGCGCTTGTTTGGCAATATAGAAGCAAAGAAAGTAATCCCCTGCGTTGGTGCAGAACAGGAATACTTTATCATCGATGCAAAGAAAGCATTAAAGAGAGAAGATATTATTTTCGCAGGCAGAACTCTGTATGGTGCACCTGCCCCTAAGGGACAGGAAATGGATGACCATTATTTTGGTGTCATTAGAGAACGTGTGGGCGGATTTATGCACGATGTGAATGTGGAATTGTGGAAACTGGGCGTTACCGCCAAGACACAGCACAATGAAGCGGCGCCTGCGCAGCACGAATTGGCCCCTATCTATGAGACAGCAAACGTGGCTGTAGACCATAATCAATTGGTGATGGAGACTTTGAAACGTGTGGCAGGTAAGCATAGCTTGCGCTGTATGTTGCACGAGAAACCTTTTGCGGGTGTGAATGGTTCCGGTAAGCATAACAACTGGTCCATCACCACAGATACCGGACTGAATCTGTTGGAGCCCGGAAAGAAGCCCAACGAGAATACACAGTTCCTGTTGGTTTTGGCATGTATCATGAAGGCGGTAGACACTCACGCAGATTTGCTTCGTCAGAGTGCCTCCAATGTGGGAAATGATTTGCGTCTTGGTGGCTATGAGGCACCCCCCGCCATTATTTCCATGTTCTTGGGTGAACAGCTGGAGGATGTGGTGGCACAGTTGGTGGAAACCGGTCACGCAGATTCCTTGAAGAAGGGTGAAGTCTTAAAAACAGGCGTATCCACTTTACCTGATTTTGTGAAAGATGCTACGGATAGAAACCGTACTTCACCTTTTGCTTTTACCGGTAATAAATTCGAATTCCGTATGGTGGGCAGTGAGGATTCCATCGGAAGCCCTAATATCACTTTGAATGCCATTGTGGCAGAAGCATTCTGTGAGGCGGCAGATAGATTGGAAGCTGCAGAAGATTTTGACGAGGCAGTACATAATCTGATCAAGGAATATATGAGCAAGCACCAGAGAATTATTTTCAATGGTAACGGCTATGCAAAAGAGTGGACGGAAGAAGCGGCAAGACGTGGTTTGCCCAATATCCCTACCATGGTGGAAGCGGTGGAGACACTGACCACCAAGAAAGCAATTCGCCTGTTTGAGAAATTCGGTATCTTTACAGAGGCAGAATTGCATTCCCGTGCAGAAATTTTATATGAGATTTACGCGAAGACCATCAATATAGAGGCGCTGACCATGTTGGATATGGCGAACAAGCAGATGATTCCTGCAGTAGTGAAATTTGCCAAGGCATTGGCAGACACTACTGTGACGGTAAAGATGGCAGGCGGAGATGCATCCGTGTCCAAGTCGCTTTTGAAAGAAGTGACTGCAAAACTGACTGCTATGAAGAAGGCGGCAGAACGCTTGCAGAAGGTGGAGGATGCAGGCGCTCAAATGGCAAGAGGCAAGGAACAGGCCTTCTATTATAGGAATAAAGTGGTTACTGCGATGAACGAATTGCGATTGCCCGCAGACGAGTTGGAGAAAATGGTAGACAAGGAGTTTTGGCCTTTCCCTACCTATTCAGATTTGTTGTTTGAAGTTTGATAAAGTTGTTCGAAGTTTGATAAAGAAAAGTCTTGCATTTTTGAGTGAAATGATGTACACTACAAAAGTCGCTAAGACATAGGGCTATCGCCAAACGGTAAGGCAACGGACTCTGACTC
This sequence comes from uncultured Acetatifactor sp., assembly GCA_904501885.1. Classification (GTDB taxonomy): domain Bacteria; phylum Bacillota; class Clostridia; order Lachnospirales; family Lachnospiraceae; genus Acetatifactor. The sequence continues at coordinate 25,666 of CAJGCP010000001.1, forward strand.
CGTCATTTCAAGGTTCGAATCCTTGTAGCCCTGCTTAGAAAACGAGAACAGAGATGTTCTCGTTTTTTTGTTTCCATAAGATAGTATAGGAGAAATAAAGATGAAACAAGGCGTAGTTCATGCTTTGAAAATCGTACTCATGGTACTGGCAGGCGCAGCGGTGGCAACCCTGCTTTTGACTCTTGTGTTTTTAGTGCCGGTGAATGAGCAGAATAAGACACAGTCCATGCAGATGTTAAGCGAAGAGGGGTGGTACCCTCTGGCTACGGTACATAAAAAGGCACAGGCAGAATACTTTCACTCCAATCTGCCCCATGTGATAGACAGCAATACGGATAGTATTATGGTTTCTATTGCCACGGATGGTGGTGCGGGAAATCCTTTGTATCGCGCCATGGATATGTACAATGAGCATATGGGCAAGAGCTATGCCAGATATTGGCATGGGTACGTGAGCCTTCTGCGCCCGTTGCTGTATTTCTTTGACTATGGTCAAATTCGTATCCTGAACGGTTTGATGCAGGCGCTTCTGGTGTTTTTGCTGGCACATGTGGTATGGAAGAAAAAAGGAATTGCGTACGCATTGCTTGGGCTGACTTCCTATGCTTTGATTATGCCACCCGCAGTGGCGGATTCCCTTTATTTTTCGGGGAATTTCTATGTGGCGATGGTGGGAAGCCTGGTTCTTTTGAAAATGGACCGCAGGATGGATGAAAATGGCAGATACCTCTACCTGTTTACGGGTATTGGTATGGCTACCTGTTTCTTTGATTTGCTGACCTACCCGTTGTACACCTGGGGGATCCCTCTGGTGTGGTGGCTGGTGGTTACAAGCAAGGAGGACAGCATCTGGCAACCTTTGAAAAAGTGTGTGTTGTCAGGCGTGGCATGGATTGCCGGATATTTTGGTATTTGGCTGGCTAAGTGGGTTTTGGCAAGTTTGGTTACCGGACGAAATGTGATAGAGGACGCGGCAGGCAAGGTAAATCAGTGGTCTGCCACTGGGGAACAGGTCACCACAAGTTTGCGAGACCGTTTCGTGGCATTGGGAATGAACTGGAGCCATTATCGGTATCCTGTCTATATGGTATTGTTGGTTGTCTGGGTGGTTTATCTGTTTGTTTTGTTGTGTAAAAATGGCATCCGCCTATACAAAAACAATGTTGCGTTACTTTTGGTGGCAGCATCTTCCGTGGTGTGGTATCTGGTGATGTCGGAGCATACCACCGGACATCATTTCTTTGCTTATCGGATTTGGGGCATTGCAATATTGGCTGTGGGTGCGATTTGTCTGCAAGCAGTTAGTAATCAGGTGCAGACCGGTGGCTGGAAGAAGAAAATTATTTTCATAGGTGTAGCCGCCTTGATGGCGGCAGGACTTACCACGACGGCAAGAGAAGATGTTGTGGCCTTTGATGGCAGTGTGGAATATCGCAAGGTGCAGTTAGAGGAGAATGGGGTGGCAAGGGTGGACTTCACCCCTACTTTTTCCAAGATGCGATCTGTTATTCTTTGTATGTATTCCGAGGGACAAGAGGGCATCTATGAGTTTCGTCTAAAAAAGAACGACCGGGTGCTTTATACCGAAGAAGTCCAAATTGCACAATATGAGGGAAAGACATTTACTTCCATTCCTGTAGATTGGAAATTAAAGGCGGGGAAGAAATATGTGTTGGAAATCAGCCCCAAGGAAATTTCAGCGCCCACTTATATTCTGTTGACCAATGAGGGAGTAGTGCCTCTGAATGAATTGCGCAATGTAACCGTGAACGACAAGGTGCAGGCCGGTCAACCGGTGTGGGGATTTACTTATCATACGCTGTCCACATCCAAGGTAAATTTGTTGTTTATGTTTGCCTGCTATGGTGCATTGTGCATGGCAATTGTACTGAGCGCATATTCGTGGATAGAGCAAATGCAAAAAGAAAAAAAGCACTTGCAAAATCATCCAAATTAGTGTACAGTAAATAACGTCGTCAAGACATAGGGCTATCGCCAAACGGTAAGGCAACGGACTCTGACTCCGTCATTTCAAGGTTCGAATCCTTGTAGCCCTGTTTTGGCAAACGAGAACAGAAATGTTCTCGTTTTTTTTATTCATAGGAAGTTTGCCTTGTAGGCACCGCTCGCGCGCGAAAAATCCGCACGCGGATTCTTTTTATTTGCGGAGAAACCGTTGCCCTATAATATTTCCTTTGATATAATAATTTTAGTATTACCGCTAGGAGGAAGGACTATGTTTCGGATAGGTGTAATAGGATTGGGAACGAGAATCCACGAAGGCGTACTGCCACCGTTTTTTCAACTCGGTGAGGAGATTCGTGTTACTGCGGTGGCGGACCCGGCAACGACAGAGGTACAAAAAAAGATTCAAGAGAAGCCGGAGTTTTACGCGGATGATATCAGGCTGTATGAGAATGCAGATGATATGCTGAAGAAGGAAGACCTAGATGGCATCATTATAGGAACAAGGTGCTCTTTGCATACCCAATTGGCAATAAAAGCGATGGAAAAAGGTGTTCCGATTTTTTTGGAAAAGCCTGTTTGCACCACGATGGAAGATTACAAGAGGTTGTCTGAAGCAAATGAAAAATACAAACCTAAGGTAGTAGTATCCTTTCCGTTGCGTTTTTCGGCATTGGCTGTCTGCGCAAAAGAGCTCATTGATTCCGGAAAGATTGGAGAAGTGCTTCATGTGGATGCTTTCAATGATGTATCTTACGGCAGAGTGTATTTTCATGCATGGTATAGAGACGAAAAGGAAACAGGAGGACTGTGGTTGCAAAAGGCCACCCATGATTTTGACTACCTGAATTATATTTTGGGAGACAAGGTGGAGGAGGTATTTGCCCGGGAAGTAAGGAAATTGTTTAAAGGAGATATGCCTGCGGGATCCACCTGTACCACCTGCGACAAAAGGATGACATGTCCGGAAGGTCCCTATATGATTCAACATAAGTATCAGGATAAGGTGATAGGTGATCAGTGCTGTTTTGCTACAGATACCGGTAATGAAGACTGCGGCATGGCGTTGCTGAAGTGTGAATCCGGTGCAATTGTCAGCTATGCACAGAATTTCTTTGCTCGGCACAAGGCAGCCCGTCGAGGTGCCCGTTTTTCCGGATACAAGGGTACCTTGGAGTTTGATTGGTATAAGAGTGAGGTCAAGGTGTATATGCATGATTCGCCGCGTGTGGAAACCTATCATTTTGAGGATAATGGTGGTTCCCATTTTGGAGGCGACTTGAAGTTGGCAGAATTATTTATACAAATGCTGAAAGGAGAATCCAAAGAATCCTACTTGGAGGAGGGACTCAACAGCGCACTTCTTTGCTTAAAAGCAAAAGAATCCTGTGTGACAGGGGAAAATATAAAACTTCAGACAAGAGAGGTTTTAAAGTAATTATGATAAAACTCGGAGAAAAACAGACACTGACGGTTGTGAAAAAGGTAGAATTTGGCGTTTACCTGTCGGAAAGTGTCGATACACAGGAAGAGAAGGTTCTTCTTCCCATAAAGCAGGTCCCTGATGGGACGGAAGTTGGCGACGAAATCGAGGTATTTGTATATCGTGATTCCCAAGACCGCTTGATATCCACCACCAAAGAGCCCCTTCTTCAGATGGGACGGGTAGCGCAGCTTACGGTGGCGCAGATGAGTAAATACGGTGCATTTTTGGACTGGGGATTGGAGAAGGATTTGTTCCTTCCCTTCAAGGAGCAAAGGGGCCGCATCGATGTGGGGGATGAAGTGTTGGTTACGCTCTATACAGACAAAAGTAATCGCTTGTGTGCTACGATGAATGTCTATCCTGCCCTGGGCACAGACAGTCCCTATCAAAAGGGTGATACTGTAGTGGGTAGAGTCTACGAAATGAGCGATAATTTTGGTGCCTTTGTGGCGGTGGACAGTCAGTACTCGGGCTTAATTCCCAAGAAGGAGCAGTATGGCGAAATAGTGCTGGGTGCAGATGTGGAGGCCTATGTCACAGAAGTTCGACCGGACGGGAAACTCAATCTGGCAGTTCGCAGCAGAGGACTGGAACAGATTGAAAAAGATGCGGAGAAACTACTTTCGGTTTTAGATAGCTTTGAGGGGGCATTGCCCTTTAATGATAAAGCGGACCCTGAGGTCATCAGGCATGAGACCGGGATGAGCAAGAATCAGTTCAAGAGAGCGGTTGGTAATTTATTGAAGGCAGGAAAGATTCAGATAACTGAGAGAAGTATCCGCCGCGTGTAAAGGTAGTACGGCTGTATGAGAAGTATGGCCGGAGAGTGTATGGCGCAGATGCGCAAGGTGAATGATGGAAAAAATAAGATTAGCAAGTATAACTCGTGTGTTTAAAAATCCATATGCCATTATCTTAAGTCTTATCTTTGCTGTTGGGACAGTGGTGGGCTACAGTTATTTTACCACGGAATCTTGGGTGCTATTGTATGACGGCACCTTAGGGACATCTTTGGTGGCTTTTTTCGTGTGCCTGGCATACAGTCTGTTTTATTTAATCCTTTTTGCAGCAGGTCAGTTCCTGGTGGAGAGAATCCCTTGCATTACGCGCAGAACAGTTCGTGGCCGTGTGGAAGAATTCCTTTTTGAAAAGCACTCATTTTTGGCTCCATTTATGGTGTTGGCGTTGTGCACCTTGCCCTATGTCATCTGCTTTTTCCCGGGGACGGTGGCACCGGATGCCAGAGGACAGTTGTACAGTTATTTTGCCCCCTGGGAGATGAATGGACATCATCCCATCGGAAGTACATTGGTTATGGGTGGTTTCGTAGAACTGGGAAGGGTCATTTTTGGCTCCGACAGTATGGGATTATTCTTGTTTACAGGGACGCAAACGCTGGTACAACTAATGGTGATGGCTTACATGGTGCATTATCAGAAACGATTGAAAGCACCCATATTGCTTCGGTGGGCTACCTTGGGTTATTTTGGTGTTTTTCCTTTATTTCAAATGTGGGGATTCACTGTCATCAAGGATACCATCTATTATGTAGCATTCTCCCTGTTCGTCCTCAGTATGTTGGATTATTTCAGACAGGAAAGGCATAAGGGCAGTGCGATATTGCTGACCCTGGCATCCCTGATGATTGTGGTGTTCCGCAAGGAAGGAAAATATTTGGTGTTTGTAGCGCTGGCAGTGCTTTTGGCAATTGCAAGAAAGCACTGGCAGGATTTTTGTATTGCGGCGGTAGCGTGTGCGGGCGCCTTGTTTTTGATCGAAGGTGTATATATGCCTGTGAATGGCATCAAAGACGGTCCGGTAAAGGAGATGCTCTCCCTGCCTTTGCAGCAAACGGGACGATATATTTGGCTTCATCAGGACGAAATCACACCGGAAGAAAGAGAGGCATTGGAAGCGGTCTTTGTGCCGGAATTGTCCCAGGTGGGATATGTGAAGGAAACCTCTGACTGTGTGAAGGGATTTTTTGAGGATTACCCATCGAAGGATGCATTGAAGGGGTACTTCAAGGTCTGGTTTAGACAGGGATTGAAACACCCGGCCACGTACCTGCAGGCAACCATAAACCAGACGTATGGATATTTCTATCCGCCCAGACGGGATATCAGAGATGAGTTGGCTTATTTTGGCTTCAGTTTTGACACGGCCATGTATTTGGACAGGGACAATATGGAAGCGTCTTTTGCGATTGAAGACGGTACCTGCAGAAAACGGATCAAAGAGATGCTGTTTGCCACTTCCCACTTGCCCCTTATTGGGGGCTTATACAGAGCCGGCACCCACACTTTCTTGTTGCTTGCCATGATTGCATTCCTGTTGAGCGAAAGAAAGTACAAAAAGGTATTGTTGTTGATTCCATCTGTGTTGATTTTGTTGGTCGCTCTTGCTTCTCCCCTGAATGCATCCATCCGATATATGTTGCCGATTATGATGGTGTTGCCCGTCCATATTGCCTGGTGTGCAGACAAAGAATAAAAAGGAGCGGTTTTTGTGAATTTTTGTCGAAAACCCTTGCTTTTTTGGCGCGTTTTTTGTACAATTTGTAATTGCAACTGACATTTCTGTTGAGAAATGATACAAGGAGAATTGAGATGATTTCGAATCAAATTCTGCAGAATACCATCGATGGTTTGAAAAATATTGCAAGGACTGATTTTTGCGTGATGGATGTGGAAGGCAAAGAGATTGCTACCACTGCATCCCTGGAGATACACCCCAAGACGGTGGCAGATTTTGCCCAGTCGCCGGCAGATTCCCAGGAACTGCAGGGACATCACTTTTTTAAGATTTACGATGAACAACAATTGGAGTATGTGCTTGTATGCGCAGGAGCAGAAGAGGCATACACCATTGGCAAACTGGCAGCCTTTCAGATTCAGAATCTGTTGGTGGCTTATAAAGAGCGCTTTGACAAGGATAATTTCATCAAAAATCTTCTCTTGGACAACCTGCTTTTGGTGGACATCTACAGTCGTGCAAAGAAATTACATATTCAAGCCGATGCCACCAGAGTGGTTATGATTTTGGAGCCTGATGTACCTACAGAGAGCAATGTGTTGGAGATGGTGCGCAGCTTTGGAGGCAACAGCAACAGCGACTTTATCACAGCGGTGGATGAGACCAATGTGATTGTGGTCAAGGAGATGTCCGCACCTGAGAATACAAAAGAGATTGAAAAATATGCCAAGGCCCTTGAAAAGTACCTGTCCAAGGAGGGTATTAAGGCGGTTCGTGTGGCTTATGGTACCCCTATGGGCGACATTAAGGAAGTGAGCCGTTCTTATAAAGAGGCAAAGATGGCACTGGAAGTGGGTAAGATTTTCTTCGATGAAAGAGCAATTATTCCTTACAGTGAGTTGGGCATCGGACGTTTGATTTACCAGTTACCCATTCCCTTGTGTAAGATGTATATCCGAGAAATTTTCGGCAAAAAAAGTCCGGATGATTTTGATGAGGAAACCCTGACTACGATTTATAAATTCTTTGAAAACAGTTTGAATGTATCGGAAACCTCCAGACAGTTGTTTGTACACAGAAACACTTTGGTGTACCGCCTGGACAAACTGCAGAAGCTGACGGGGCTGGATTTAAGGGTGTTTGAGGATGCTATTACTTTTAAAATTGCATTGATGGTAGTGAAATATATGAAGTATATGGAAAAGACAGATTTTTAATCGGAGGGGACAATGACGAAAAAAGAACAAATGAGTCTCGAGAGAGAGCGATTTGTAAATGAAAATGGAGTTATCGTTTTAGATAATGTGAGCAAGGTATATTCTGCAGGCGCACCTGCCTTGAATGGGGTTTCCCTCACTATCGGTCGCGGTGAATTCGTATTCATCGTAGGTGATAGCGGATCCGGTAAATCCACTTTGATTAAGCTATTGTTGAGAGAACTGAAAGCCACCAGCGGAAATGTGACTGTTTTGGGCTACGATATGGGAAAACTGACCCATAGGAACGTGCCCAAATTCCGTCGAAGAATTGGTGTGGTTTTTCAGGATTTCAGATTGTTGAATGACAGAGATGTTTATAACAATGTGGCCTTTGCCCAAAGGGTTATCGGGGTTCCTGAGGAGGAGATTAAGATCAATGTACCCTCCATTTTGAAGACGATGGAATTGGCCGGCAAATATAAGGCGAAAACCAACCAGCTTTCCGGTGGAGAGCAGCAAAGAGTGGCGTTGGCGAGAGCGCTCATTAACCGCCCTGAGATTCTCTTGGCAGATGAACCCACGGGTAATCTGGACCCGAGAAATTCATGGGAGATTATGAATTTATTGGAGGAGATTAACCAACAGGGTACTACCGTAGTGGTGGTGACCCATAACAAAGAGATTGTAAACAATATGTGCAAGCGCGTTATCACCATGCATCGAGGCGTTGTGGTAAGTGATGAGGAGGGAGGCTACTACAATGAAGAAGATTAAATTACTCCTCCATGTGATGGGACAGGGATTTGCAAATGTTTTTCGTAATAAATGGTATTCTCTGGCTTCTGTTGCCACCATTTCTCTTTGTCTTTTTGTGTTTGGTGCCTGCTATGCCATCGTTGCCAATGTGCAAAATATGGTAATGACAGCAGAGGAAGGTGTTTCGTTGACCGTATTTTTCCACAGCGAAGGAGATTTATGTGAGTCCCACCAGGAAGGCCAGATTCCTCAGGAGCAATGGATTCTTGATTTCCAAAAAGAAATCGATGCACGTCCTGAAGTGTTAAACTCCGTGTTTATTTCCGACGAGGAAGCTTGGGCAGAGTTTGGAAAGAATTATTTTGGTGAAGACTTTGATGATTATGCAGTGGCATTTCCCGAAAATCCGCTGGCAGGAGACAATAGTTACGAAATCTTTGTGACCGAGGTGGAATTGCAGGAAACTGTGGTGGAGTGGCTGAATGGTTACAAGGAAGTCCGCAAGGTGAATTATTCCGAAGTTACCGTGGACACCTTAAGTGGTTTCAATAAATTGCTGGTAGGTGGTTCTATTGCATTTATTCTTATCCTGTTGGGGGTAAGTATCTTCCTGATTGGAAATACCGTGGCCATTGGTATTTCGGTTCGCTCGGAAGAGATTAATATTATGAAATATATCGGAGCAACTGACTTTTATGTTCGTTCTCCTTTTGTGATGGAAGGTATGCTCATCGGATTGGTGGGTGCCGGACTGTCCCTGGGACTGATCTATGGCTTATATGGCTTCGTGTTGTCCTATGTGGTGGAAAGATTTGAAATCTTAAGTAATTTCCTTAATTTTATGACCGTTGGAGAAGTGTTTAAGGTGCTTCTTCCCGCTTCTCTGATTGTGGGTATGGGCATCGGCTTTATCGGAAGTATCCTTGCAGCAAGAAAGCATCTGAGAGTATAGTTGGAGGCGTATGAACAAGTATAAAAAAGGCAAACATTTCATACTTATGCTGGCGCTTGCTTTTGCTGTGTCCCTAGGTGCGATGAGCGCGTCTGCTCCGTTAGATGTGCATGCTGTTACCAATGATAGCATCAAGCAGAAAGAGAACGAGATTGCGCAAAAGAAAAAAGAAAAAGAGCAGATGCAATCCGGCCTTTCTGATGTCAAGAAAATCAAACAGGGTTTGGAGAAAGAAAAAAAGAATCTTCAAAACTATGTAAAACAGCTGGACGCCAATTTGACACAAATCGAGGGTAAAATCCAGTCTCTGCAGCTGCAAATCACGCAGAAGGAAGAAGAAATCCGTGTGACTGAGGCGCAGCTTCAGGAAGCGCTGCAGAAGGAAAACGACCAGAAAAAATCGGTGATAACCTGCATCAAACTGATCAACGAATCGGGGCGCCCGGATGTGTTGCACCTGTTTTTGAAATCCAGAAATTTTGGTGATTTTCTAAATAATGCAGATTATGCGGAAAAAGTGGTGGAGTACGACCATCGTATGTGGCAGGAGTACAAGACCACCAGAGAGTATGTAGAACTGTGTAAGCAGGACCTGGAATTGCAGAAAGAACTCCTGGACACTGCTAAGAAAAATGTTGAAATCGAGCAGAAAAACGTAGAGGAACTGATAGACGAAAAAGCAAAAGAAATCAACAAGTATGAGTTGGATATCAAAAATAAGGATAAATTAATCCGTGAGTACGAGGAAGAGATCAAGGCCCAGACCGCAGAGATTGAAGCATTGGAAAAGGCGGTATTAAAAGAGATTCTTGGTGTCAGCGAATTGGTGTATGACGGAGGCAAGTTTGTATTCCCTCTAAAGTCTTATACAAGAATTTCCTCCGACTACGGCAATAGAATTCATCCCATATTGAATGTTAATCAGTTCCATAACGGCGTGGATTTTGCAGCACCCAAAGGCACGCCCATCTACGCGGCTTACAATGGTATTGTGGTGGCTGCTACCTACAGTAGCACCATGGGAAATTACGTGATGATCAACCACGGAAGCGAACTTTACACCATATATATGCATGCTTCTGCGCTTTATGTAAAAACAGGAGATGTGGTGGTGAAAGGAGAGACCATTGCGGGGGTGGGTACCACAGGTCGATCTACGGGTAACCATCTGCACTTTACTGTGCGTTTGAATGGTAATTACAAGTCCCCTTGGGACTATATTGACAAAAAATAAGAAATAAACCGAATGTTACGGCGTAAGAATAAAGTAACGACGAAATGAGGTTTTCATATGGAAGATATCAAGCAAATCAGAAAAAACTCCTTTATCCGCGGGATGCTGATAGGCGTTTTGATATGCATTGTAGTGGTTGCCATCACCAGAATGGTAGATGGCGCGTATACTGATTCTGTGCCCCTTCCGGAAAACGTAAGTTTGCAGGAGGATTCCGCAGTCAATGAAGAAATGATTGCAAAATTGCAGGCATTGGAACAGACCATAGAGGAATATTATTATCTGGGAGATGTCTCGATAGAGGATTACCAGACCGGCGTTTACAAGGGAATGTTGCAGGGCTTGGGTGATGTGTACTCTGAGTATTACACCGAAGAAGAAATCAATGATTTATTGGAGCAAATAGAAGGTACTTTCTACGGTGTGGGAGCCTATATCAGTCTGGATCCCGCTTCGGGTCTGCCGAAAATCAGTGGCGTCATCAAGGGAGCTCCCGCAGAGGAAGTGGGACTTCGTGCCAATGACATTATCTACGAGGTGGATGGCGTATCCACCTATGGTATGTCTTTGACGGAAGTGGTGTCTATGATCAAAGGCGACGAGGGTACGGAAGTGCATCTCACCATTGTGAGAACAGGCGAAGATGACTATTTGGATATTTATGCCACGAGACGGGAGGTAGAGACGCCTACCATTGAATATAAAATGCTGGACGATAAGATGGCCTACATCTTAATCAGTGAATTTGATGAGGTGACTGTAAGTCAGTTTGAATCTGCGTTGGAACAGGCCAGACAGGAAGGCATGCAGGGTGTCATTTTTGATGTGCGCGCGAATCCCGGAGGAAGCTTGGATGCGGTGGTGAAGATGTTGCGTCAGATTTTGCCGGCCGGAGATATTGTGTCTACCAAGAATAAATATGGGGAAGGTCATGTATATACCTGTGACGGTAGGGAAAAAATTGAAGTCCCTGTAGTACTGCTGGTAGATATGAATTCTGCCAGTGCAGCAGAGATTTTTGCTGCGGCCATCAAGGAACATGAGATAGGAACTCTGGTGGGAACTACCACCTTCGGCAAGGGCATTGTACAGCAGATTATTCCTTTTGCGGATGGGACAGCGGTCAAGTTGACGGTGAGCTCCTACTATACGCCTCAGGGAAATGATATTCATGGTGTGGGTATAGAGCCGGATATCCTGTGTGAATTTGATGGAGAGGCTTATTATGCTAGTGAAGAACATCCTGACAACCAGCTGGAGAAGGCAAAGGAAGTCCTGAGAGAATTAATGAAACAATAACCAGTTTGCATAAGGGAGCCGACAGGCTCCCTTATGGTGCGTCATTATCCCGAAAGAAAGAAGTTGTTATGAAGAGTAGAATTTATGTGTGTCACACCTATTATCATGTGTATGTGACCTTTCTGAAAGAGTTAAAATTGAAAGCAGATTGTCCCGAAAAAGCCGGACAAGCTACATTGATGCTGTCTAAGATGTCCAATAACTTCGAAACTTTGAAGCAACGGGTGGAGAGTACGGGCTTGTTCGAGGAAGTCATCGAGTTTGACGAAAAGAGAGAGGATTTTTTCCCAGAACTGGCTAAGTGGCGGCAAGAATCGGGAAATATCTTTAAAAATCTTTTGCAGAGAATTCGATTTACCAGGGAGTATGCCAGATTGGAGGCTCCTTTTGTGCCGGTGGATTTTAGAAAGTATCAGGATATTTATGTGTACTGCGATTCTGATCCCATTGGATATTATCTCAATCAGAATAGAATTTACTACCATGCCATGGAAGATGGATTGAACTGCCTGAAAAACTTTGATGCAGCCAGATATGACAACAGAGGGCATTTTGGGCTGAAAGCATTTTTGTCTAAGAAGTGCAATTTGATTTTCGTGCAGAATGGCTATGGAAAATATTGTATCGATATGGAAGTGAATGATATTTCCGCCATCAAGTATCCCTGCCCTGCGTATATAGAGGAGCCAAGACAGGCTTTGGTGGACCGTCTCACCGAAGAGGACAAGCAACTGATTTTGCAGGCCTTTATCCGGGACAAGGAAGGGCTGGAGCGTCAGATTGCACAGTGTGGAGCCATGGGGGACAAGATTCTGATTTTGACAGACCCTTTGTGCAGTTTAGATGTGAGAGAAAGAATCTTCCGGGATATCATTGCCATGTATGAAAAAGAGGGGACGATTTTTATCAAGCCCCATCCCAGAGATGTGCTGGATTATCGGAAGTTGTTCGGGGAATATCCCCAGTTTGATGCTACTGTTCCCATGGAGATGTTGAACTTCTTCCCGGGGCTTAGGTTCAAGAAAGTGGTGGCTGTATTGACGGAGATTAAGGCAATTCAGTTTGCCGATGAAGTGGTCCGTTTAGGAGAAGATTTTATGGATGCCTATGAGGATCCGTTGATTCACAGACAGAACGAGCAGATATGATGCGGGAGGGCAAATGAAAGCGCAGCCAATTCTGAGAAGAAAAGTGAATATTGTGGTGTTTGCGCTGCTTGCCTTGGTCCTTGCCGTTGGCCTTATACTGATGCTTCGCCCGGCCCGGGAATATCGGTTTGAGGGGCAGTTTTCTCCTACACCCGGTATGGTGCTTAGGGATGAGCCAATTTATCAGAATATTTCCCTGCGCCCCGGCGTGTATCGGGTGGAACTATCTTACGAGACGGAAAATCCTATGGGCTACCTGTGCACTGCTAAGGACGACACCGTGTTTCACGGCGGTCTTTTGACCAACGGGGAAAATCTGTACGGCGGCAAAGGGAAAACGGGATATTTGATGTGGTTGCTGGAACCCACAGACAACTTGGATATCTGCTTGAGTTACGAAGGGGAGATTCCCCTTACCACGGGAGATTTGGTGATTCGGGAAACCGGTTACCTGGGCAGTATGATAGCGGTCGGCACCCTGATGATATTTTTGCTGTATTTGGGCCTGTCGGTGTATGCAGGTTACCACAAAGCAGGCCAAATTTCCACAGAGAATAAAAAAGCCATCTTCGGTGTGGTGGTGATTGCCCTGATGGCATCCATTCCCTTCTTGCTGGGGGTGAGTTTGAATGGGGCCGACTTGACCTTTCATCTGCACCGGATAGAGGGCATTGCAGATGGACTGCGAAGTGGCCAGTTTCCCGTGCGTATTGAACCGGAATGGGTGCATGGTCATGGCTATGCCTGCGGTATTTTTTATTGTAATATATTGTTTTATTTTCCGGCGATTCTGCGCTTGGCAGGATTTCCAATCACCTTTAGCTATAATGTGTTCTGCGTGTTGCTGAATCTTGCGACGGCGATTGTTTCCTACGGAGTGTTTCGCAAAATATTCAAAGACAGAACCATTGGACTTGTCTGCTGTGCCTTGTACACGCTGTCCGGCATGCGTATCTTCAAGACCGTAATGACGGGGGGCCCCGGAGAAAATGGGGCATTCGTATTTTTGCCTCTGGTGGTGTATGGGTTTTATGCACTTTTATCTTATAGTACCGATAGTCGGGAATTTAAAAAAGCATATTTGCCATTGGCAATCGGTTTTGCGGGCTTGATCCAGACTCATGTGTTGACCTGTGAATTGACGGCTTTTGTGAGTGTTATGGTGTGCCTTGTCTGTTGGAAACGGGTATTTGCCAAGAAACGTTTTGGGATGCTTTTGAAGAGTGTTTTTGCCACTTTGGTAATGTGCGCCTGGTTTTTGGTGCCCATGCTGGATTTCTTTGTAAACGAGAATGTACATGTCAAGCATATTTCCGGGCGGACTATTCAGGAAGTGGGGTTGAAACCTGCAGAATTGTTCCTGCGCTGGGGCCTTTCCCCTACGGGTATTGGCTTTTATATGGCAGCAGTGTTGCTATTGTTTGGCGTGATGTGGATTTGTGGTAAGTGGCAGAAAGAAGAAACATCCATAGCGGCCTTGGGTAAAATTGCGCTGTGCATCAGCGTACTGATGATGGCCATGAGTTTGCGTGTTTTTCCCTGGAATGCCATTCAAAAACTTCATCCCGTTTTGGCCAGTTTGGTTGGCAGTATTCAATTTCCCTATCGTTTCCTTGGATGGGCAAATCTCTTCTGTGTTTTGCTGGTGGGCGTTTGCCTGTGGTATATGAAGCACCATGGCAAGGAAGCAATGTATCGGATATTACTTGCAGGTGCGGCTTTGAGCATTGCGGCATTTAGTCTTCATCAGTTGGAATATATCAGCAAATACCAGGGGAATTATGTGCTTTACAACGTGGAAGGTATGGGTAGAGGGTATATTTCCGGTGCAGAATATGTGATTGAGGGTACTGTGGACACAGAGCTGACCTATCGCGACGTGAAACATAGCGAGAATATAGAGGTTTCGGATTACACCAAAGGCAGCCTGCGCGGCATATTTACCTGTAAAAATACAGGAACAGAGGAGGGGTATGTGGATTTGCCCTTACTTTTGTATCGTGGATATCGTGCAGAAGAGATGTACACAGGCCGGAAACTGGAATTGATTTATGGCGAAAACAACACTGTCCGCGTAAAAATCCCAGCGGGATTTGAAGGATGGGTTTTGGTACAGCATAGACCTCTGTGGTATTGGCGTCTGGGTGAGGCGGTAACCCTGCTTGGATACGGATTGTGGATATGGATTGAGAAATCGAAAAATGATGAGAAAATATCTTAAGAATGAATGCAAAAAAAAAATAAATATTGTGATCTTGTCCATAATTTTGACGATTTTGCTGACAGGCATCTATGGCTTGGTGAAGCCCATGCGACAGGTGACTTTTGAAGGTGGCCATGAATTTGTGACGGGAACAGTTGTAGAAAATCAGTCTGTATATACGGGAATTGTGTTGCCTCCCGGAGTATGGCAGGTGGAATTGTCCTATGAAACGGATCGTCCCATAGGGTATCACTGTACAGCGACGGATGCTACCGTGCGCCCCGATGCTATGCTTACCAATGGGGAGAATCTCTATAGCGGAAAAGGTGTCACAGGCTTTGAACTGTGGTTGCTGGAGGACACGGATGCTTTGGAAATCAAGGTTAGTTACGATGGCCAAGGTTTCTTACAGACGAAGGATTTGACCATTCGGGAAACCAGAGGTATGGGTGGAATGATTTTTACCACCGGTGTGTTTGCCCTGGCCTTGTTTGTGGGTGTGTTATTATATCGAGGCTATGACGCGGAGAAGGGGATTACACCGGGCACCAAAAAGGCTTTATATGGTGTGCTGATAATCACTTTGATGGCTTCTGTTCCCTACCTGCTGGGTGTATCCATGGATGCCGGAGACTTAGTATATCATCTGCACAGAATTGAAGGTATCCGGGATGGGTTGTTAGATGGACAGTTCCCTGTGCGTATTGAACCTGAATGGGTGCATGGGCATGGGTATGCCAGCGGTATTTTTTACTGTAATTTGCTCTTGTATTTGCCGGGACTTTTGCGTATTGCGGGATTCCCCATTACCTTTACTTATAATTTGTATTGCATTTTTATAAACCTTGCTACAGCGTCTATTGTATATTTTTGTTTTTCAAAGATATTTACGAGCCGTCAGGTGGGCTTGGTCTGCAGTGCATTGTACACCCTGTCCGGCATTCGCATCTTCAAGACAGTGCTTACCGGTGCGGTGGGAGAGAACAATGCCATGGTGTTCCTGCCTTTGATATTATATGGATTTTACCTGGTGTTTGGCGCACAGGTGGCAAAAGAGCAGAAGAAGTGTGCTTGGTTGCCGCTGGGCATTGGCTTTGCAGGGGTGCTGCAAACCCATGTATTGACCTGTGAAATCACAGCATTCTTGACGATTTTGCTGTGCCTTGTGATGATCAAAAAAGTGTTTACCAAAGAGTGCTTCTTGCCCTTGTTCAAGGGGGCGGTAACAGCACTTATGTTAAGCCTATGGTTTTTGATTCCCTTTGTGGATTATTTCTTGACACAGGATATGCACATCAAACATGTTTCCGGAAGAACCATACAAATGATGGGACTGCGACCGCTGCAACTTTTGTTTGGCTGGGCCGATCAGGGAGATGTGGCCGGCATGGGTGGTGTGAAATTGCAGGAGACCACACCTGCCGCAGTGGGATTGTTCTTAGTGCTAGCGGTGCTTGTGTTTGTAGGTATGTGGCTAGTAGGTCTTTGGAAAAAGCAATCTGCAGACATCGCAGGTGTAGGAAAATGTTCCTCTCTGTTGGGTCTTTTGATGATGGTCTTTAGCTTGAAAGTATTTCCCTGGGATAGGATACAGCAAATGCATCCTTTGTTTTCCGGTTTGGTGAGTAGCCTGCAGTTTCCCAATCGATTCTTGGGTTGGGGTACCTTGTTTGGGGTCACCGCGGTGGGATGCATTCTATGGTACTTGAAAAAAGAAGATAAAAAGTGGCTTATTCTACTGGTGATGACCGGCACTGCGGCATCCATTGTGGCCGGCGGCTTGCACCTGAATGATGCCATTGCAAAATATAGGACCAACTTTACTCTATACAATGTGGAGGGTATGGGACGGGGGTATATCTCCGGTGCCGAATATCTGATTGAGGGGACAGACGGAAACACCTTATTGTATCGTGCGCCTATCACCAGTGAGGGTGTTGTTCTGGAAGCCTATGAAAAGGGTGGTTTGCAGGCTGTTGTGACTTGTAGTAACGCTGATATAACAGAGGGCTATATAGATTTGCCTCTGCTTTTCTATCGGGGATATAGGGCGGTGGACACCGTTACAGGAGAAGTACTTTCTCTGAGATACGGAGAAAACAATACTGTATGCGTGAATCTCCCCGGCGGATATCAGGGAGAGTTTATGGTGAAATTTATGCCCCCATGGTATTGGCGAATTGGAGAATGGATCAGTTTGATTGGATATATTTGTATTTTGAGTGTTCCCCTTAGAGAAAAACGGGGGCTGAAGGAAAAACTTAGTCCCAAGGAACAGGATATAAAGAACGATAATTACGACGGAAAGGAGATGAGTTAAGATGAAAAAGAATACAAAGTTTTTATGGTATCTTTTGATTTTTGCTGTGGCGGTGCTTCCCTTGGCGATGGGCAAATTGCCGGCCTGTGGTGAGACCAACACCTGGTTGACAGGCCCCTATATTGTGGACAGAATTGCCGGAGCAGGTACTGCAGTTTGCCTGATTTTTGTGGCACTGATTCAACTGGGCACCTTGCTCACTTCCGGACTGTTGTTTGCAAAGGTGTTTGAGAGCAAAGAAGGGGCATTTTTTGCCACGCTTTTTTATATGACCTTGCCCTACCGGTATGATTTATTGTATGTCAGTGGTCAGTTGGCCCGTGGGATTGCGCTGATGTTGGTACCTTTATTTGTCAGATTGTTGATTTCGGTGTATACTGTAGAGAAACGACAGGTTTGGAAATGGATTGCGGCAGCAGGCGTTACATTAGCGATTGTGGCATACAGTGACTGGGTGATTGGAGTGTTGCTGGCAGATGTGGTGTTGGTGGCTGCTTTGTGGTATCGCAAAGCGCGTATTCTCACTCCCCTTGCTGGTTTTGTCTTGTATCTGCCGGAGGCCAAGTATCTGTTACAGTATTTTATGGCAGGTGGTTTGGAAGAATATCAGTTGCCTTTGGGATCCATTATGGGCAATGGATATACTGTAGGTAGGTTTTTGACTTCCTTCATGTACAAGGAAGGGTTGCCTGGGCTGGGTCTTGGCCTGATGGGCGCACTTGTATTGTTGTTGGGGCTTGCATTTGTGGGTGAGAACTTCAATTGGGATAAAAAATGCACTTTTCCTGCACTGGTGGCAGGTGTTATGATGGTGCTGTCTTTGAAGAGTTTTCCTTGGGACCTGGTACAGCGTTTGGGGATGCCTTTTGTCCGTATGGTGGGCCTTTTGGTGTCTCCTGCTGTATTCTTTGGCTTTGCGGGACTTCCCCTTTGTATCTTGGGTGGTGCAGGTGTGGAAGCCTTTGGGAAGGCAGAAAAGGACCAGGCGAAATTTGTGGAACTGTTGTTGATCTTAGCGTCCTTAGGCGCAAGCATTTATATGGCAGTGGTGAAATAAAGAACATAACGAAACGAGAGAATAAGAGGAGGGGTTATGGGAAGCATAGCAATCATTCCTGCCCGCGGTGGCAGTAAAAGAATCCCCAGAAAGAATATCAAAGAATTTTGCGGCAAACCGATTTTGGCATATTCCATAGAAGCGGCTCTTTCCAGCGGTGTTTTTGATGCGGTGATGGTGTCCACGGACGACGAGGAAATTGCGGACATTGCACGGGCCTATGGCGCACAGGTGCCCTTCCTGCGCAGTGCAGAAGCTTCCGGTGACTTTGCTACCACGGCAGATGTACTGTTGGAAGTATTAGCAGAGTATGAAAAGATGGGACAATCTTTTACCATGGGATGTTGTATCTTTCCCACGGCTCCCTTTGTGACTGATAAAAAACTGACAGAAGCGTCAGAAAAATTTTCTGCAAGTACAGCAGACGCGTTGTTCCCGGTGGTAGCGTTTGATTATCCCACCCAGAGGGCTATGGTCATCAGAGAGGGGAATTTGGTATTTGAAAACCCTCAGTATATGAACAGCAGGTCCCAGGATTTGGAGCCCCATTATCACGATGCGGGACAGTTCTTTTTCTTCCGGGTGGAAGCATTTAAGAAGAACCGCACTGCTTTGGTGGGCGAGATTTTACCTTTAGAGGTATCCGGCTTGGAGGTACAGGATATCGACAACGAGACAGATTGGCAGATTGCCGAGATGAAGTATCGCTTAATGAGAGAAAAGACAGACTAAAAATCTTATGGTTTTACGATAGATATTCAAAAATGGGTGAGAGTATGACAGAAAAAATAGCCATTCTATCCAATGTGAATATGAATTTCGTCATCCGTGGCCTGAAGAATCAGGTGGATGTTTTCGAGACGGAAGGATATGGAAATGAACTGGGGACATTGTTAAATCCCCGGTCTTCTTACCATGCCTTTGCGCCCCGATTTCTTTTCCTGCTGATGGATTTGATGCAGTTGTTGGATGGCGTTGCAGACGACAGAGAAGCGGAAGAAAAAATAGAGCTGTGGTTTACTACCCTGTCCGACGGGCTGGGTGAAGAAATCTGTTATGTGTCTGATGCCTATCTATGGAGTGCGGAAGAACAGGGGGAAAGTGGTCAGTCCCACGGAGCGGTGGACACAGCAACCGAATTATGGCTGACGAAGAAGAATGCCTGGGAGAATCTGTGGCAAAAGCGTTTGGAGACCTTTGTAGAGAAGCATCCCAATGCCCGTATCTTTTCCTACAAAAAAATCGTAGAGCAACTGGGAGAGGAAAAAGCATTTTCTGCGCTTACATGGCGTATGGGCAAAATCCCTCACAGTAGCGTGATGCAGAAGGCTTTGGCAGAAGAAATTCTGCATCGGGTAGATGTGGAAACCAGAGTGCCGAAGAAAGTGCTTTTGCTGGATTTGGATAACACCCTTTGGGGAGGTTTGGCAGGAGAGCATGAGAGTACTCCCATCGTTTTAGGCGGCGAGGGGCAGGGCGCGGCATACCTCAAAATGCAGGAAATTATTTTGGACATGCAAAAACAGGGCGTGGTGCTGGGCATTGTGTCAAAAAACAATGTGCAGGATGCCATGGAAGTCATAGAGAAACATCCGGAAATGATACTGCGGGCAGAACATTTCAGTGCCAAGAAAATCAACTGGAACTTAAAATCAGAAAATATTTTAGAAATTGCCGGGGAATTAAATCTGGGGTTGGACAGTTTCGTGTTCTTTGATGATAATCCAGCAGAACGGGCTTTGGTGCAGGAGATGTTGCCCCAAGTAACGGTGCCGGAATTTCCGGAAGCACCAGAGGACTTGCCCCGAGCAATGACAGCCATTTATCGGGCCTATTTTGAAAAGCCCTATGTGACCCGCGAGGATGCAGAACGCACTCGCCAGTATGTGGAAAACGCGAAACGCTTAGAACTGCAACAGTCGGCGGTGAATTTTGAATCTTACCTGAAAGACCTTGAAATTGTGGCAGAGCGGGTGGATGCAAAAGACCATATGGAGCGTTTGCTTCAGTTGGTAAATAAAACCAACCAGTTTAACCTGACCACAGTGAGATATACAGCAGAGGAACTGCAGGAACTGGTTTCCGACGATGCACACAAGGTATATGTGTATCGGGTGAAAGATAAATTCGGCGATAATGGTATCGTGGCGGTACTGATTGTTAAACTTCAGGGGCAAGAAGCCATCATTGAGGAATTCACCATGAGTTGTCGGGTGATGGGCAGAAATATTGAGCATGCCATTATGGATGCAGTGGAGCAGGAATTGCGCCGGAGCGGCATCAATACTTTAAAGGGAAGTTATATCCCTACGTCAAAGAACGCACCGGTGGCAGAACTGTATCCTGCCCTTGGGTTTGAATGTTGTGGAAGTATTCCCTGCAGGGACGGACATATTTACCGTCGAGACATCACAGACGGTTTGCAGAGAGTAGACCATGTGGCATGGAAAGGAGAACAAGTATGAGAGATAAGATTATTGCTTTGATAGAGGAAGTGTTGGGGTTACCGGAGGGAATCATTACACCGGAAACCACTATGGATGAAGTGGAAGAATGGGATTCCCTGGCCCATGTGATGCTGATTGGTATGTTGGAGGAGCGGTTTGGTATTTCCATTCCTCTGGATGAGGCAGTGGAAATCACGTCTGTAAAAGAAATTTTGGAATATGCAGGAGAATAAAGTATGAGTATCACTTTGCGCACTATCAGAGAAAGTGATTTGGAACAAATCATGCTCTGGCGTATGGATGAGGATATTACAAAATATATGAATACCAACCCCAAGCTGACATTGGAAGGGCAGAAGAAATGGCTGGCTTCCATCCAAGGAAACAGCGATGTGAGATATTGGGTGATTGAGGTGGACGGCGTTCCTGCCGGGGTCATTAACCTGACCGGACTGAACAATCCAACCGGTGAATTGGGCTGGGCATACTATATGGGCGAAAAGAAGTTGCGTAGCATCAAAACTGCTCTTGCCTTAGAAATGAGTATGTACGATTATGCCTTCGAGGTGCTCGGTAAAAAAGCAGTCATTAGTGATGTGTTTACCTTAAACCAAGGAGTCATCGGCTTGCATAAGCTTTGTGGATGCGAAATTGTGGAAGAAAAGAAAAACCATATCTGCAAAGAGGGAGTATGGTACGATGTGACTTTTATGCGGATGACCGATGAACTCTGGAAACAGGCAAAAACAGGTAAGAAATACGAGAACATTCAATTTGCCTGATAAATCAATGCCGCAACAGGCAGAAAACAAATAAGAGACCTTCGTAGAGAGGAACAGATATGAACAAAGAGATTAGAATTGGAAATCATGTGATTAGCGAGCAGTCCCCCACCTTCGTGATAGCGGAGATGTCTGCCAATCATTTGATGGATTTTGATAGAGCAGTGGAAATCATCCGGGCGGCAAAGGAGGCTGGCGCAGACGCCATTAAGGTGCAGACCTATCTGCCGGACACCATTACCTTGGATTGTGATGACCCCTGCTTCCAGATTACCCAGGGTACCATTTGGGACGGTACCACCTTGCATAAACTGTATCAAACGGCATATACCCCCTGGGAATGGCAGCCGAAATTACAAAAAATCGCAGAAGATATGGGACTTGTATTTTTCTCTTCCCCCTTTGATTTGACTGCCATTGATTTCTTGGAGGAAATGGACGTGCCGGTGTACAAGGTGGCATCCTTTGAAATCAATGATATTCCTTTCATCAGAAAAATTGCGAAGACCGGAAAGCCTATTATCATGGCTACCGGTGTGGCATACGAAGAAGATATCGAACTGGCGCTGCAAACCTGTCGGGAGGAGGGCAACGAAAATGTTATTTTATTGAAATGCACTTCTGCCTATCCTGCCCCTTATGAGGCCAGCAATCTGCGCACCATTCCTGACATGAAGGTAAAGTATGATTGCATCACAGGGTTGTCTGACCACACTATGGGCGTAGCAGTGGCTTCCGGAGCAGTGGCGCTGGGCGCTAAAGTTGTTGAAAAACATTTAACTCTGCGCAGAGCCGACGGCGGTGCAGACGCGGCCTTTTCTATGGAGCCGGAAGAATTTAAGGAAATGGTGGATCAAATCAGAATCATTGAAAAAGCATTGGGTGAAGTGACCTATGAATTGACACCTAAGCAAGTAAAAAGCAGAGAACATTCCCGTTCCCTGTTTGTGGCCAAGGATATGAAAGCAGGAGAGGTATTCACCCCTGAAAACTTGCGCTCCGTACGACCTGCCTGCGGATTGCATACCAAGTATTACGAAGAGATTTTGGGCAAAAAGATTACCCAAGATGCTAAATTGGGTACGCCCATGCGTTGGGACCTGGTGGAGTAGGGAATAGACGAATAAAACTACACATAATAAAAGGGCTGTGATTTTAGAACCACAGTCCTTTTTGCTTGCAAATCTGATTTTAATAGTGAAATGTTGTTGCTGTTTTAGAAGAACACGCCCTTTGCCTGCTCCTTGATTTCCTTGGAAGCCACAAAAGGAATTCTGGTGGTATATCCGTTCTTTGCAGCTACAATTTTCTTGGTGGGCCATGCAAAGATGTCTTTGTTCCATTGATTTACAGTATCGTTGTACAACTCTCTGGCAGCAGTGATTTCTCTCTGCAGGTACATATTCTGCTGCATGGCGTCCTGAATTTCCTGATGGGCTGCCAATTCGGGATAACTTTCCACTGCCACATTGATGCTTCTGGAAATGGTGTCGATGGAGGTGCCCAGTTCGTTTCTGGCGGCATCCACATCACCTGCATTTCCGGAGCGGTACTTTGCAATGTTTTCAAAAGTGCTCTTGTCCAAGTCGATTGCCTTGTCTAACAGACGGGCACAGTTCTGAAGCACCATAACTCTCTGTTCCAAGTAGTTGTCAATCTGGGAAGCATCTCTTTGAATGCGCTGCTGTAGTTGATCAAAATGCTTCTGTGCACTGATTTTCATAAAAAGGAAAATCAAGCCGGGCAGAATGCCGCATACCCAAAGTGCAATTTCAAAAAGAGTGGAGCCAAAGCCTACTTCTGCAGGAAGTTTCTTTGCGATTACATTGGTATCAAGTCCTTCATCTAAAAGCTGAGGGTTCATTTCGTCTAATTGATTCGCCATATTTCTTCTCCTTTGTGTTTGTTTATTGTTGTCACGAATAATTATGTGTTACTCTTGCTTTTTATTCTAGCAAAACTTTTTTAATTGTAAATACACAGCCCGTTTCTGCTTGCCAAGGTGCTTTTCTTCTTCGCAACATCCAAATAGGTTACAAAGAAATCATTTTCGGCGGTCAGGGGCAGATATTCCTGCCATTCCACCGAAACATTGTGATAGCGGCCGTCTCCGCCGTAGACACTGACAATATCCACACGGTCCTCCATGTCGTAGGAGTAGGCGGTAATGCGAGTTTCGTCACAGCCCTCCAAGGAGTTTAGATAGGCGGATTTCAATATGTACGGGGTCTTGGTATCCGGGTGTACCAGGTGGGATTGGTTCACCTTGTTTGCCAGCACTTCGCATTCCCGCAGGGAGAATAGCTGAGGTGTCTTGGGAATGGGATCCAAGGAGTGCACCGGACGTTCCTGATACATGGGGATGGCAAGCAATGGTGCCAGATCAAAAAATACCGCTTTGAAATATTCCTCATTTTTTGAAATAAAATTATCCCGAATCACATCATAGGAATAGGAGGTGTAGCTCTCTGTGGGCAGAAGCAAAGCTCTGCTTTGACTGTGCTTGGTAAGTATGGTGTTCATACGGTTGCGTTTGATAAAGTGGAAATCGTCGCCGTATCCGATTTTGGATAAAATCAGATCCACCATATTGGTTTGTGCCAAAGGGGTGAACAGGGTGCGGTACTGCACCTCGTTGGTACGGTCTAAGGCATCAAAGAGCACTTCGAAGTCGGAATTGGCCATACTCATAAAGTCGTCGTTTTCGCGGATGGCCTTTTCATTCAAGCGCTGGAGCTTTTTCTCGCCCCGCTTTACGATGCGTTCAATTTGTTGCTCGCTTTTTTGTTCTAAGTGGGAAGCATCTCTGGAAAAGCACAGCTCCGGTCCGCCTTGCGCACCGTAGTGTAGCACCACCTGCTCCTGATAAAAGGGTTTGGGTTTGGTGACGGTGGCGTGAAGGGTTTGGCTTCTGGTGCGGGTCTGTAGCTTACCGTTGGAATCCCGATAGGTTTCTGTCCATGTGATGGTTCTGTAGCCGTGATAGGTTTCCGTGCCCATTTCGTGTACCAACCGCTTTTCAAACAGGAAAGGGTTGCCGTTAAAATTTCCGGCCAGGGTGTCCAAGGTGGACATTTCTTCCTCTCTTGTTTCTCGGAAGTCATAATTTTGCTTCATGTCCTGTTCCTGTTCGATGGTAAATGTATCATCGAAGGAAATCAGGGGCATGACATCTTCGATTAATTTGATGCTGTCCCAAGCGTTGAATAGTTTATTCAAAGGCAACAT
The DNA here is from genome assembly GCA_904501885.1 of uncultured Acetatifactor sp. Classification (GTDB taxonomy): domain Bacteria; phylum Bacillota; class Clostridia; order Lachnospirales; family Lachnospiraceae; genus Acetatifactor. The sequence continues at coordinate 50,217 of CAJGCP010000001.1, forward strand.
CTGGTTGTTGGCTTGTTGCAATAATTCCTCTGTCCGATGTTCTGATTCGTCGATGTCTGCTTTTAATTCTCTGATTCTAGGTGTCAGCTTCAGGATCACCAGGGGAATCAATAGAATTGTAATACACAGTAGCACCCGCAGAAAACGAAGCCAGTTCCGTTTGCGTTTCAACTTAGTCAACTGTTCCCGATATTTTGCCAGTTCGTTTACCGTGTGACGGTTTTCTTCGATGTCAATACGGGATTTGCCAACCAGTTCTTCAAAAAAACGGGTGGTTTTATCCGTATGCGCTATCTTTAATTTCTTCTCGTAGTCTTCCAACGGGTTATAAATCATCCGGTCCGTTATCATCACCTCCTGTGTATCTCTAATGTACTGTCAGGTGTGCACCATAAATGCCTTATTCTACGCCGAAACGATACATTGTTCTGGAAATAAAAGGTGTATTTGCCGGCAGTGCGCAACTGGGGAAGGAAGGTTCCTTACAGGAGTTGGGGTAGAATCCTGTTTCAAAGCAAATACCTGCACTTCCCTGATATACTACGCCGTCCTTGCCCTTTCTGTCCTTCAGTCCGCCGGCACTGTAAATCAGCAGACCGCAACAGTCGGAATGGGTTTCCATAAAGATACCGCTGCCGGGTGCCCAAATCTTGCTCATCAGGCGCATCTTTTTGTCATTGGGGAAATTGAAGTTCACATCGTATCCCTTGGCATTTTTCAGCATGATAAAATCTTCGTTTATGTCTTTGCCTACGGCTTTTCTCTGACGGAAATCGTAGGGAGTGCCTTCTACACATGCCACTTCGCCGGTGGGAATCATAAACTGATCGGAAATTAGGAAGGAATCGGTATATACTTCCATCTTGTGATCCAAAACATCCTTATATTCATGACCTTCTAAGTTGAAATATGCGTGATTGGTGGGATTGTAGATGGTGTTTTGGTCGCTGATTGCGTTGTAGTCAATCAGCAATTCTCCGGCGGCTGTCAGGGTGTAACGGATTTTCTGACTCAGATTTCCGGGGAATCCCTGCTCCAAATGAGGGCTCACACGGGAGAACTCCACATATTCTCCTTCTTCGGAGGTGCCGGTCACAGCATCGTACAATTCATAGAAAGATTTTTTGCTACCGCTGTGCAGGTTGTGACCGTTGTAATTATCCTCTAATTGATAGTTTACTCCATCGATGGTTACATTGGCACCTTCGATGCGGTTGGCAATTCTTCCAACATAAGCGCCGAAACCGCAACCGTTGTCATAATATTCCTCTAATGTGTCATACCCGAGCATGATATCCTTTTTATTACCATTTTTATCCGGCACCAGCAATGCCTGGATGAGAGCACCCATATCAGACAACACCACTTCTATGCCCTTTTGATTTTCCAATATGTACTTATACGCGGTTTTTCCGTCCTTTGTAGTTCCAAATGCAAGTTTTCTCATAACGACCTCCCATGATTTTATCCCTTCTCGGGGTGTTTGTTATTTCCTATTATACTGCAAAAATATAGGGTTTGAAATACTAATTTTGAAAAACTGCAAGTATCAGAAAATAGGATATATTTTGGACACTATGTAGTAATAATGCACAGTTTTTGATTGGTGCTTTTGTGAAAAGTGACAAGTCGTATTGTAAAAAAGTAATAAAAAATATATTTTGATAGGTGAAAAGAGTATGACGGATGTTGGTGCTTATGATAAAATGATGGTACACGAAGGTGAAAGAATGGATTCGTTTGCCTTGGTTATCGTTATTTCATAAATGAAGTTTGTAAACATAAATAATGAGGAGGAGTGAAAGTATGAGATTGACAAAAAGACTGGCAAGCATTTTGGCATTGGCACTGAGCTTGTCCATGGTTCTTTCTGCATGTCAGGTGCCGGAAGGCGTGGAAATCCCTTCCGGAGTATCCATCCCGTCTGACATCTCTGACTTGACCAGCGAAGAACTGGAACAATTGGAGTCTTATTTAGAGGAAGAAGATATTTCCCTGGATACCGACGCGACAGAGGATGCAGTGTCTGATGACGATGCGCAGACCGGCGATGACGCACAGGCGGGTGATACTGCAGGTGCTGAAAGCGACGCTAATGCAGAAGGGACTGTAGATGCGGAGGCAAATGCTAACGCAGATGCAGACAAAGATATTGCTGTAAAGGGTACAGTGGATTTACCTTCCGGCCGCGATTGGGTACATAAGATTCTCAATGTAGAAGAGTATGTAAAAGCATATCCCGATTTGCAGGCAGCGTATGGCGAGAACTGGGATGGATATGTGGACCACTATCTGACCTATGGTTTGTATGAAGGTAGAGATGAGGGTAAACTTTTCGATCCCTGGGAGTATGCAGAGGCCTATCCCGATGTAAAAGAAGCGTTTGGTGATGATGCAAATGCTATCATCGCACATTATGTAAACCATGGTATCAACGAGGGCAAGACTGCAGGTACTGCGGCAGGCTATGTGGATATGGCGGATAAGGTGTCCAGAGAGTACATGATGAGCCATGATGTGGTGGTTCGTGGACCCAGCTCCAGACTGGATGCGTTGATTAGTCATGCAGATAATGCTCTCAAATATGCAAGAAACGTAGAGGGTGCCAAATACCCCACATTGTTCGTGGATGCTTACAATAGAGATACCCACGAACCGGCTACCTGGAACAGAGGCAGTAACGACCCGGCATTTGTGTCCAATATCTATACCCAGTTTGGTTTCTTGAAGGTGCTGGATGGTTTGACCCTGTTAACTGGAGATCCCAAGTATTCCGAGGCGGCATTGGAGCAGATTCGTTTCCGTTATGATAATCCTGAGACCAGAGATGAGCATGGCCTATTCTATGCAGGTGGTCACGCGTTTCTGGACATCTTGAATGGTAGAAAATATGGTTTGATCTATCATGAGACCAAGGACTATCAGCTTCCTTTGGAACTTTTGTGGAAGGCAGATCCGGATGGGGCGATTGCTTTCATGACCGGTTTCTGGCAGTCTCATATTCAGGATTGGTCCAGTATCATTTTTAACCGTCACGGTGAGTGGGGTAAGCCTGCCAATGATGCATGGTATACCGAGTATACCAATCCGGATCCCTGGATTCAGGCAGACACCGCACCTTTCCTTTCCACCGGTAACGATATGATGGAAATGGCGTGGTTCATGACCGCGAAGACCGGCGACCCTGTCTATGCTCTTTGGGGCGACAGAATGTTGGATAAATATATCGGTGTAAGTAATCCGGACACATTGTTGCCGGGCGAACAGTATGGTACCCCTTATGATATGAACTACGGTGGCGACCGTTTGCTGTATTCTGTATTGGGTGCAGATTTCGTCACCAATTCCGGTTTTGATTATAAGACTGCTACCATGCAGGACTACAAGGTGGCAGGTTCTAACTGTTTGGTAAACAGAACATCTTCCAAGTGTAACACTGCTTATGGACCTCAGGTATATGCAGAGGCGTATCGTGCGTTGGGCAATGAAAGATTGTATGATTTCTGTGTGAACAACCTGTTGTCCTGGGCGAGATATATTTATGACCCGGTGTTGCATCGCTACAACACCCCCATCTTGAATGATGGTACCGACCTGAATGAAGGAAAGGATGGCAAACAATTGATTGCTACCAGAACCGGTTATTATATGACGGTTGGCAAGCCCTTCCCCGAGTATGAGAGCATCTGGGGCGGTGTTTATCCCGGCGCCATCGATGCATTGTCCATCGTAAAGCCCGAAGATGAAGATAAATACATGGAAATCTGGGAAGCAGTCCGTGCTTTCGCAAGAAATATTGGTCATGGTGACATCGGTACCCGCATGGGTGAAAATGTCAACCTAAATATGAATTCTACGGCAGCAGCACCTGAGTATGTGCAGGCGCTTTTGAAGATGTATAAATACACCGGCCACGAAGATTATCTGACTCTGGCATGTAAACTGGCAGACAGAATTGTGGCGAATATGTACGATCCTGAATATGGCGTGTTTGACTATTATCCCAATTCTGCTTATGTAGCGTTGGAAAGTTCTCAGATGTATGTGGTATTCTGTGCAGAAGCGGCATCCCAGGGATACATCAACGAGATCAACTTAGACCTGTGTCATGGCAACCACGACATCCCTCATCAGGGTATGGGTCAGGTGGGTCCCGACAAGGTATATTATGCGTCTACGAAGAAGGTGCAAGATTTCGTATTTGACAGAGATGAGTATACCATCATTGTAAATGTAGATCCTTCGTTGAACTTTACGGACCTTTCTGACGCAAAAGAAGCTTCTGCCATTAAGCAGATGTCTTACTTGGGCGTGATGGGAGCAGAAACTGATGGCCTTTTCCATCCAGAAAAGGGAGTGACCCGTGGAGAAATGAAGGCTATGGTGAGCACTCTGTTCGGATTTAACGACGAGGCTGTTATCGCAGATGTTTTTGCAGATGTGGATGTTGCAGCCAACCCTAATTATGAAGTAACCAGAGCAGAATTAGCTTCTATCCTTACCAAAGCGTTAAAGGTGAAAGTGCCGGATGGACTTTGGAATTCAGGAAATGCTACTTATCGTTTGTCCGATCAGGCTTCCATTCCTGCTTGGGCAAAAGAGTATGCTGACGTGATGACCAACTACCGTATTATGGTAGACATTGAAGAAGAAGTGTTTAATGCTTCTGCAGTAGTAACCAAAGATATGGCAGCGGGCATCTTTGCCGAGGTGGGCAGATTTATCGAACTGCCCGGCGTAAAGGCAATCATTCCTGCATTGAAACCTTTCAATGCTACCAACGACGAACTTTTCTGGGAAACCATAGACGGTTCCATAGTAGAGGTGGACAGCGAAGGTAGATTGTATCCGGTTTCTGAGGGAAGCACCAAGGTTCGCGTGTCCAACGCAGACGGAACCTTTGCGGATTTGGCAGTGAATGTAGTCGTTAGAGACGATTGGATGATCAAGGAAATCCGTGTAAACGGAGAAGTTTTGAACTCCTTCAACTCTGACACCTTAGAGCATGAGATCAATTTAGATTTGGGTAACCATACTGTGCCCACTATTGAGGCAACCAGCTTCACCGGCGATCCTGTAGTGATTGAATTGCCTGACAGCTTGCCCGGTATGGCAACACTCTATGTGCAAGGCAGTGACATGAAGTACACCTTGCAGATTAATAATGACTATGTGGATTGGTTGATTGACGAAAACTTCAATCACAAGATTGGTACTTCCATTGAGAAAATTACCACTGACAAATATGTGTGGTTTATTAATGGTCTAACCACCAGATATTTGGCTGACTGGAAAGTTATCCCTAAGAACTGGGTAAGACCGGACTACGAAGGTTATGGATGTATGGTATTCCCCTACCGTGTGGAATACAATATAGAAGGTCAGTGCTACCTTACCTTTACCGACGATTATATGCAACTTTGTGGTGAAGAAGCAGACGATAAACTCATGGTATTTGAGATGGATATCGCTGTGAAAAACATGCAGGGCAAGGACAACGGTTACGCACTCCGTATTATGGAGCGTTTCGGAAGTACCTACCATGCAGCGGCAAGATTTGTCATCAAGGAAGACGGTATCGCCCGAGAGGTAAATTCTTCTTCTGTGGATAAGCCCACCAAGAGAGCTTTGGTAGATGGCGAGTTCGTGAATCTGAAGTTGGTATTGGATAAAAAGAACAGAACCTTCCATTACTACTTTAATGGAGAGTTGTTGCAGAGAGACATTCCTTTCTTCCATGGAGCAAATGTGCCTAATATCTATGCGCTCTATATTGCAACCGTCAACGAGGAAGCAAACAAGGAATGCCATGCAGAGTTGTTTATGGATAATCTGAAGTGTTACCAGATTACCCACGATGCATTTGAGGAATTCATGCCTCAGGAGCCCATTGCTCCTCCTACTCCTAAGCCGGAATGGTTGGTAAATCCGATTAATATCAATTATGATAATTATAGTGCAGGCAAGACCATTCAGCAGACCAGCGTGGATCCTTACAGCGGTCATGTGGCAGAAGGTCTGTACTATGGTTATGCAACTGTAGTTAATAAGAATATTGTAGATGCAACAGCGGAAGCCACAGATATGGCTTTGGAAATGAAATACAATCCCAATGCCACCACCAGCGGTAACTTCCGTTATATGTTGGATGCAAATGTGCTTCAGAAATTAGGCTCGGAGGCAGAGGATAAGAATCTGGTAGTAGAGATGGATTTGGCAGTGGATGGTGAGGACGACAAGCCGCAGGGCTATCGTATCAATCTCAGCCAGGCGCTCAGTGGCGGATATATGTCCGTGGCAAGATTCATCTTAAATGATACAGAATTCGGACGTATTATCAATACCAGCGACAAGATGGTAGATCCTACCTTGAGAACAGAAGTGCCGAAGGGTGAGTTTATGCACCTGAAGGTGGTTGTCAACAAGAAGACCAAGAGCTTCAGTTACTATGTCAATGGCGAGATGATTGAGCAGAATGTACCCAGTCTGTATTCCGGCATTCCCGACGTGGGCATTGTTCTGTTTACCGTATATAAGGAAGCAGAGGGTGAATTAGACAGCAAATTGTACGTGGATAATCTGAATGTCTATGTAGAGGACATTACTCCGGAGCCTACTCCCAGACCCACCCATGTACCTGTTCCTACCCCTACACCGATGCCTACTGCAACCCCTCATCCTTATCCTATCAATGAGGATTACAATAGTTATGCAGAGGGAACCCTGTTCCACGGCAAGACATCTACCGAGTATTACAGCGCTGCTGTATCAGAGAGCAATTACACCGCTCGCGGCAAGGTAGTAGCAAAGACGGTAGTGGATTCCAACGCGGCAGCAGAAGATATGTGTATGCAGCTGGATTATGATACTGCTTATACATTGAACTATCGTATCCACTTGGGAGATCCCTATGCATATGTTCTTGGCGCGAACGCATTCGGCAGCAGATACATCGTTGCTGAGATGGACATTGCACTGAAGGGCACAGATGCCAAAGCGGCAGGCGTGAATGTGGCACTGAGCCAGAAACTGAGCGGCGGATATTTGTCCGTAGCCAAGTTTAAACTGACAGATGATACTTTCGCCCGTTATAAAGATTCCAACAATACGGTTACCGGCGTCGCAGCTACCAAGGGACAGTTCGGCAATCTGAAGGTTGTAATTGATAAGCAAACCAAGAAGTATACTTACTTCTGGAATGGTCAGATAGTAGAGAGCGAAGTAAACGCGCTGTTTAGTGGTACCCCTAACCTTGGCGTGGTTCACTTCCAGGTAACCAAGGAAGCGGAAGCAGGTTTGGATATCAAGATGTATGTGGATAACCTGAAACTGTATGAGGCTGATGTGATGCCGGAAGCGCCTACTATGGCACCTGCAACACCCGCACCTACAGTAGATCCTAATGCACCCACAGCAGAGCCCACTCCGGCGCCTACTCCGGCACCCACCATCAATCCTGTGGTTGTAAACGCAACCTTCGACGGATATGAGTTGGGCAAGATGATGCATACCATCTCCGAAGATTACTGGGCGGGTAAGTTGGCAGAAAGCTATGGACATGAGAAGGGTATCGTAGTGGCAAAGACCACAGTAGATCCGGATGCGGCAACCAATGACTACTGCCTGGAGTTCACCCCCAGAACTTCATTGGAAGATAGATTCCACACCCTGAACTTCCGTATGAATATTGATGCAGAGCATCAGGTAAGTCTCGGAAGTTCGGTGGATGAGAATAAGTATTTGGTAGTGGAAATGGATTTGGCCATCAAGGGCCGGGATGCAAAACCCGCAGGATACTTGATCCGTTTTGCAGGTGACGGTACCTACGCACTGACGAACTTCTTGCTGAAAGACGATTACTTGGGCAGATATTTGAGTTCTTCCGTAACCAATACTGCCAATGAAAAGAATGCATACACCAAGGGCGAATTCGTTCACTTGAAGTGGGTGATGGACAGAGAAACCAAGAAGTACTCTTACTTCATGGACGGCAACCTGGTAGAGGAAAATGTGACTGCACAATTTAGTGGCGCAGACCAGACACCTGCTTTGAAGTATATCTGCTTCCAGATCATCAGAGAAACCTTGGCAGAAGGAGCAACCGGACTGGATTCCAAGTTGTATGTAGATAATGTAAAAGTTTTTGTGACAGATGATAACGCTCAGGCTTCACCGGTACCCGGTGAGCCTGCAGCAACACCTGCACCGACTAGTGCACCTGCAGCAACAGCGGCACCTACTGCGACACCGGTACCTACTGAGGCGCCCACTGCAGCACCCACCATCAATCCTGTGGTTGTAAACGCAACCTTCGACGGATATGAATTGGGCAAGATGATGCATACCATCTCAGAAGAGTATTGGGCAGGTAAACTGGCAGAAAGCTATGGCCATGAGAAGGGTATTGTGGTGGCGAAGACCACGGTAGATCCGGATGCGGCAACCAATGACTACTGCCTGGAGTTTACCCCCAGAACTTCGTTGGAAGATAGATTCCACACCCTGAACTTCCGCATGAATATTGATGCAGAGCATCAGGTAAGCCTGGGGAGTGCGGTGGATGAGAATAAATACTTGGTAGTAGAAATGGATTTGGCCATCAAAGGTCGGGATGCAAAGCCTGCCGGATATCTGATTCGTTTTGCGGGAGAGGGTACTTTCGCATTGACCAACTTCCTGTTGAAAGATGACCATCTGGGCAGATATTTGAGCTCTTCCGTAACCAACACTGCCAATGAAAAGAATGCTTACACCAAGGGCGAATTCGTTCATTTGAAATGGGTTCTCGACAGAGAAACCAAGGTATATTCCTACTATATGGATGGTAACCTTGTAGAGGAAAATGTGAATGCACAGTTCAGAGGCGCAGACCAGACTCCTGCTTTGAAGTATATCTGTTTCCAGATTGTCAGAGAAACCCTGGCGGAAGGCGCAACCGGATTGGATTCCAAGTTGTATGTAGATAATGTAAAGGTTTTTGTAACAGATGAGAATGTACAGGCAACTCCTGCACCCACTGCAGAGCCTACACCTGCACCTACAGAAGTTCCTGCAGAACCCACGCCGGCACCTACAGAAGTTCCTGTAGAGCCTATTGCAGAGACTACGCCGGAACCCACTGAGGAGCCTGTTGCAGAGTTTGCGCCGGAATCTACCGTAGAGCCTACGGAAGTTCCTGAGGAGCCCGTGGAGATGGATTCCGACATGAATAATTGATCATATCAAAGCTTATAGAAAGTAGACAGATTATTCTCGTAGAGGACACATTGCGCAAAATGTGTCCTCTATTTTTGCGAAAATTTCTCGGGAGGGGGGGTAATATGGAATATTTAACAAAAGTTGGTGTAAAAATTTGTATATTTAGTGCAAGGAAAAGATATAAAAATGATTGAAATGTGATACTTGGGGTGTTATAATAAATTTGGAATATTGCCGAAAACAGGTCGGCGATAAATTCAAAAAATGGAGGAGTGAAAAAATGAGAATTGCGAAAAGACTCACAAGCATTTTGGCATTGGCGTTATCTTTGAGCATGGTTCTTTCTGCATGTCAGGTTCCTGAAGGTGTAGAAGTTCCGTCCGGAGTATCCATTCCTTCTGATTTGTCAGATTTGACTTCAGAAGAATTGGAACAGCTGGAGTCCTATTTAGAGGACGTAGAAGCTTCCGTAGATGACGAAGATGCAGGTGACAGCGAAGAAACTGTTTCCGGCGATGCACAGACTGGTGATCTTGCCGGCGCAGAAGGCACCGCAGATGCACAAGAGGATGCTTCTGTGGAAACAGAGACTGACGCAGAGGCGGGAAAGGACGCTGTGAAGAGTACAGTGAAGTTACCTTCCGGTCGCGATTGGGTACATAAGATTCTGAATGTAGAAGAATACAGAAAAGCGTATCCCGATTTGCAGAAGGCTTACGGCGACAACTGGGATGGATATGTAGATCATTATCTGACCCATGGTTTGTATGAGGGCCGTGATGAAGGTAAATTGTTCGATCCCTGGGCTTATGCTGAGGCATATCCCGATGTAAAAGAAGCTTTTGGTGATGATGCAAATGCCATCATTGCACATTATGTAAATCACGGTTACTACGAAGGAAAGACCGCAGGTACCGCAGCAGGTTATGTGGATATGGCGGATAAGACTTCCAGAGAGTACATGATGAGCCATGATGTGGTGGTTCGCGGTCCCAGTTCCAGAATGGATGCGCTGATTGCCCATATGGATACCGTGTTGAAATATGCGAGAAACATTGAGGGTGTAGAATATCCTCAGTTGTTTGCAGATGGTTTGAATAAGGACAACTATGAGCCTACAAAGTGGAACAAGGGCGCTCCCTATGAGGATATTTCGTCCAATCTGTATGCGCAGTTCAACCTATTGAAGGCCATGGATGGCATGACTCTGTTGACCGGTGATCCTAAATATTCCGAAGCTGCATTACAGCAGATTCAGCTTCGTTTCAGTGACCCCAGATTGATGGACAGTTCCGGCTTGCTTTATGCAGGTGGTCATATGTTCTTTGATATTCAAGGCGGCAAACCCCATGGTTTGACTTACCATGAAACCAAGGACTATCAGGTGCCTTATGAATTGTTTTGGAAGGCAGACCCCGAAGGTACCAAGAGATACATCACCGCATTCTGGAATGCTCATATCTACGACTGGTCCAGCCTGATTATGAATCGTCATGGTTATTGGGATGTCCCTGTGGTGGAGGCATGGGATAGTGCCTACACCAACCCTGACCCTTGGGTAGCTGCAGATACTGCACCTTTCCTGTCCACAGGTAACGACCTGATGGAGATGGCTTGGTTTATGACCGAGATGACCGGCGACCCCAAGTATGAGGCATGGGGCGAGAGAATGCTGGATAAGTATATAGGTGTATCGAATCCTGAGACCACTTTGGTGGGCGAGCAGTACGGTACCATGCTGGAGGATGTCAGTTTGTATGGTCAGGACCGTTTCCTGTATTCCGTTATGGGTGCGGATTTCGTTACCAGAACCGGTTTCGATTTCAAGACCGCTACCATGGATGATTACAAGAAATTCGGCGCAAACTCGCTGGTGACCAGAACTACATTAAAGACCAGTGCTGCATACGGTCCCCAGGATATGGCAGAAATGTATCGCTGGAGTGGCAATGAAAAACTTTACACTTTTGTTAAGAACAATGTCATGAACTTTGCAAAATATGTTTATGACCCTGTGAGACATTTATTTAAGACCCCCATCCTAAACGATGGTACCGACTTGAATGAGGGCAAGGAAGGCAAGAAATTGATTGCCACCAGAACAGGCTATTATATAACAGAAGGAAAATCCTTCCCTGAGAACGAAAGTGTGTGGGGTGGTGTGTTCCCCGGTATGATTGATGCGCTTTCCATTCTCAAGCCTGAGGATCAGGAAGCGTACGAAGTTATCTGGGAAGCGGCTCGTGCATATGCAAGACATGTAGACCTGGGAGACATTGGTACCCGTATGGGTGAGAATGTCAATCTGAATATGATGACCCAGCAGACCGCACCGGAATATATCCAGGCGGTAGTCAAGATGTATAAGTACACAGGTCATCCCGACTATTTGGAGTTGGCTTGTAATATGGCTGACAATGTGGTGAAAAATGCTTTTGATCCCGAATTGGGATTGATTCGTTCCGGTACAAATCACGCATATATGCAAATCAGCCCGGATAACCTGCATAGTGTATTTATCGTAGAGGCGGCATCCCAAGGCTTGGTGGACCAGATTAACCTGGATATTAGCCACGGTGGACATGACGTGCCCCACGATGGTATGGGACAGGTAACAGGTTCTGCCGTATGGTGGAGAAATAAAGTAAAAGTGAAGAGCGTGAAGTTCGACACGGAAGAGTATTCCATCATTGTAGACAGAGAGCCTCAGGCGATTTTTGAAGATGTGAACGGTGCGAAGGAAATCTCTGCCATCAAGCAGATGGCTTCCATTGGAGTGATGAGCGCAGAGGACGATGGTTTGTTCCATCCTGAGAAGGCTGTAACCCGTGCAGAGTTAGTAGATATGATTAATGCTCTGTTTGGCTTCACCGATGCCGCACAGACCGCAGAAGCTTTTGCTGATGTTGATTTGGATGCGTCATATGCACATTATGAAGTAACCAGAGCAGAAATGGCTTCCGTCATTGTCAAAGCATTGGCAGTGAAAATGCCTGACTATACATGGCATGACGGCGATGCAACCTATCGTTTGACAGATGTGGATTCCATTCCTGCATGGGCGAAGGATTACGCAGATATCGTAACCAATCATCGTTTGATGGTGGATTTGGAGGACGAAACCTTCGATGCCAACGCGGTGGTGACCAAGGACATGGCTGCAGGCATCTTCCAGGAGGTGGCTCGCTATATTCAGCTTCCTGCAGTGAAGGCAGTGCTTCCCAATGTACTTCCCATCAATGCAGACAATCCTAATTTGTACTGGGAGCCCTTAGACCCTACCATCGTAGAAGTGGACAGCCAGGGTAGACTGTACCCCATCAGCACCGGTACCACCACCGTTCGTGTGGAGTGTGATGGCGACTATGCTTATCTTGATGTTACCGTAGCGGTACAGGATGACTGGATGGTGAAAGAAGTTCTCATTGATGGTGTTCCTTACGAAGACTTCAATGCAGATATTACAGAGTATGCTATTAATTTGGATAGAGGTACTTATACAGTGCCTACCATCACTGCCACCAGTTATACCGGTGAGGAAGTGATTGTGGAAATGCCCGCAGAGTTACCCGGCAGAGTAACCTTCTATGTAAGCGGCGCTGATGTGAAGTATACTATCGATTTTGATAATACCTTTATCGACTACATTGTGGATCAGAACTTTAACCACAAGATTGGTACTAAGATTGAGAATATTGTTACCGACAGATACAGCTGGTTTATCAATGGTATTACCATTGCATACGAAGACTGCTGGAAGGTAATCCCCAAGAACTGGGTAAGACCTGACTATGAAGGTTATGGCTGTATGGTATTCCCCTACAAGCACATCAAGAACGTAGATGGTCAGATTTACTTAAAACTTGCAAAAGAAGACCACCAGGTAGTGGGCGAAAATGCAGACGACTATTTGCTGGTATACGAGATGGATTTGGCATACCAGAATATGGCCGGTAAGGAAAATGGCTTCTCCATTACCATCAGTGAGTCCACCGGTAGTTCCTATCACTCTGCCGCCAGATTTGTGGTAGACGAAAGTGGTTTCTCCCGTAGAGTAAACAGTTCTTCTGTGAATAAAACCACCAGAAGAAAGCCCGCAGACGGCGAATTCTTCAAGGTTCAGGTAGTTATCGACAAGAAGAACCAGAAGTTCCATTATTATTACAATGGTGACCTGCTTGAGAAGGATATTGCATTCTTCCATCCCGGTAGTGTGCCTGTGATTGCGGACCTTTACATCGGTACTCCCAAGGAGGCACAGGACAGCCAGGCCGAGTTGTTCATGGACAACTTGAAGGTTTATAACATTACCCATAATGCATATAAGGAGATGTTCTCTCAGGAGGTACTTCCTCCGCCCACTCCTCAGCCTGAATGGTTGGTAGAGCCCATCGATGAAGATTTCGACAGTTACAAGGTGGGTGCGACTATCCAGCAGACCGGCAAGGATCATTACTCCGGTCATGTTGCAGAAGGTAAGATGTACGGTTTCGCTACGGTAGTAGAGAAGACCGTGATGGACAGCACTGCTTCAGCAACCGATAAGATGTTGGAGGTTAAGTACAATCCTAATGCAGAAACAGATGGTAACTTCCGTTATATTTTGGATAATTCCATTATCCACCAGTTGGGTGCCGGAGCAGATGACAAGGATCTCGTAGTAGAGATGGATTTTGCAATCGATGGCGAGGATGTGAAGACAAACGGCTATCGAATCGGTATCAGTGAACTTTTGAGCAGTGGATATAAGTCTGTTGCAAGATTTTTAGTGAATGATACGGAAATTGCACGTTATCAGGATTCCACCAAGACTGTGGATCCTACACTTAGAACCTCTCTTACCAAGGGTGAGTTCAGTCACTTGAAGATAGTGGTTCACAAGAAGACAAAGACTTACAGTTATTATGTGGATGGCGTTTTGATTGAGAAGGGATTGCCCGCACTTTATGGCGATACACCTCATGTGGGCGTTATCCTGTTCAGCCCCATCCTGGAAGCAGGTACCGGTCTGGACAGCAAGATGTACATTGATAATTTGAAGATGTATGTAGAGGAGCCTAAGGCAGAAGGCGAACCCAGACCTACTCATGTGCCTGTACCTACTATGACTCCTGCACCTACCGCAACACCCCATCCTTTCCCTGTAAATGAGGATTACAACAGCTATGCTGCAGGTACCAGATTCCATAACAGTACCACCAAGGAGCATTATGTAGCATCCGTTCAGGAGTCCAACTACAGAGCAGATGGTGTGATTGTAAAGAGAAGCGTAGTTGACCCTGCGGCTGCAGCAGAAGATATGTGTATGGAATTCAAGTACAATGACAGATTGACCACAGGATTCCGTATCGATTTGAACAGTGACAGTATTTATCGTCTGGGCAGCGCAGCATTCGGCAGCAAGTATGTCATTGCGGAAATGGATATTGCAATCAAGGGTAGCGATGCGAAACCCAATGGATACAGAATTTTGTTAAGCCAGAAGCTTGGTGGAGGATACTCCTCTGTGGCAAGATTCCTGTTGACAGACACAGACTTGGCTCGTTATACCGGTTCCAACAGCTTGAATGCAGCTTCCGGAAGACCTGCTTACACCAAGGGTGAATTTGCTCACCTGATGGTAGCAGTAGACAAAGAAACCAAGAGATTTAACTATTACTGGAATGGTGCATTGGTAGAAAGCGGCGTATCCGCACTGCACAGCGAAGTGCCTGATTTGGGTGCGATTGTATTCCAGGTAATTAATGAGTCTCAGGTCGGTATGGATACCAGAATGTATGTGGATAATGTAAAGTTGTACGAGGCAGAAGCGTTGCCTGATGCACCTACCATGGCGCCTCCTACCCCCGCACCCACATTGGATCCCGATGCACCCACACCGACTCCTGCACCGACTGAGAACCCTTATATTATCGAAGTGACCTTCGATGATAAGGCTTTGGACAAGAGCCTCACGGAACTGTCCGGTTCTAACTGGTATGGTTCTGTAAGTGAAAGTGCATATGGTGCATACAGCAAGGTGGTAGCAAAGAATACAGTGAACGCAGCTGCAGAAGCAACTGACTATTGTATCGAGTTTATACCTTTGACCACCGCAGTTAGAAACTTGACATTGAACTTCAATGTAGTAATCGATAGTTCCGTAGCTCCTTCCTTGGGAACTGCAGTGACTTCCGATAAGTACATTGTGGTTGAGATGGATATGGCAATGACCGGTAATGATACCAAGGCTGCAGGATTCAAGATGAATCTGAATGCAACCGGCAACTTCTCCATCGGCAGATTTACCCTGTTCGATAATGGTTTTGCACGTAACTTGAGTTCTTCTGCAATTCAGGGTGAAGCAGACCGTGAGCCTTCTGTGGAAGGTCAGTTCAACAGCTTGAAGGTCATTATCGACAGAGAGACCAGAAAGTATAGTTATTACTGGAATGGCAGATTGGTGGCAACCAATGTAGGTTCTATCCATGGAAATGAATGTACCACCTTTGGACACATCCGCTTCCAGTTGCCACCTGAGGTCATGGATGCTACCGAGACAGACTCCAGATTCTATGTGGATAACATTAGAGTATCCTATGCAGACGAAAGTCCTGCAGGTACTCCCGCACCTACACAGGTACCCAGTGCAACTGCAGCACCTACCACGGCGCCCGCAGTACCTACTGCAACACCTGCACCTGTGCAGAGTGGAGATATCGTTAATGCGACTTTTGACGATGCGACACTTGGCAAAACCTTGCCTCAGACATCCGGTACCAACTGGACCGGCGGTTGCAATGAGTCTAACTACTATGCATACAGCAAGGTAGTGGCTAAGAATACTGTACTTAATACAGCATCTGCAACCGACTATTGTATCGAGTTCACACCTTTGACAACAGCAACCAGAAATCTTGACCTGAACTTCAGCATCACGCTGGATGAGGCGGTGAGACCTGCACTGGGAAGTGCTGTTGCTGAGAATCCCTTTGTAGTCGTAGAGATGGATCTGATGATGACTGGCGCCGATGTGAAGGCAAGAGGCTTTAGAGTGAATCTGAACAGTGGCGTAAGAACCGAGAATTACTCCATTGCGAGATTTATCATGCATGATACAAACTTTGCACACTATAAGGATGCATCTAATCCGATTCCTGAGAATCAGCGTTGTGCGTCCACAGAGGGAGTATTTAATCACTTTAAGGTGTTCATCAACAGAGAGACCAAAGCGGTTAGCTATTATTGGAATGACCAATTGATTGCAACTGATCTGAATGCAATTCATGGTGAAGTGGCGAACTTAGGACATATCCGTCTGCTGATTCCTTATGAAGCAGTGAATGCAGATACAGATTCTAGAATGTATGTGGATAATGTGAAGGTATATTATGCAGATGAAGGCCCCGGAGCAACATCTGCACCTGCAGAGCCCACCGAGGCACCTGCAGCAACTCCTGCACCTACCGCGGAGCCTACCCAGGCTCCTGCGGCTACCCAGGAACCCGATGTGGTAAACATCGTATTTGATCAGTTTGAATTGGGCAAAGCGTTGACCGCACTTTCCGGAACGAACTGGAGTGGTAAGGTAAACGAAGGCGCATATGGCGCATACAGCAAGGTGGTAGCAAAGAATACCGTATTTAGCGGTGCTGAAGCCACCGATTACTGTATTGAGTTCACACCTTTGACCAGTGCAGTGAGAGCTTTGGACTTGAACTTCAGTATTTTGTTAGATGAAGCGGCAAGACCTGTTGTAGGTAGTGCTGTGACAGAAGACAAGTATGTTGTGGTTGAGATGGATATGGCGATGACCGGCCAGGACACCAAGACCAAGGGATTCAAAATGAATCTGAATAGTGGAGTGAATGGTTCTAACTATTCCTTTGCAAGATATACCCTGTTTGAAACCACCTTTGCACACAACACCGGTGCCTCCACCATGCAGCCGGAAGAGAGCCGTAAGGCTGCAACAGAGGGTGAGTGGGGTCATATCAAGGCAATCATCAACAGAGAGACCAGAGCCATCACCTACTACTGGAATAACGAATTAGCAGCAACCGAGATGGCTTCTATTCACGGCAATAGCCTGGCAGATTTTGGACATATCCGCTTGCAGATTCCTAATGAAACCTCTACATCTACAGAAACTGATTCCAGATTCTATGTAGATAATGTTAGAGTTTACTATGTAGACGAGAATCCTGCGGTACCTGCACCTACAGCAGAGCCCACTGCAGAACCTACTGCAGAACCTACCGTGGAGCCTACACCGGCTCCTACCGCAGCGCCTACTGAGGCTCCTACCGAGGCACCTGCAGTGCCCACTGAGGCTCCTCAGGGTCCTGTAGTTTATACTGTAAATGAAACTTATGATGTGCATACAGAAGGTACTCTTCTGCAGCAGACCAACACCGGTACTTACAGCTGGGCATTTGCACCCGGCGCATATGCGGACTATGCACAGGTTGTAAGAAAGACAGAAGTAAATGGTACGGCATCTGCTGATGATATGTGTGTAAAGTTGCCCTATGTACATTCCTTGAATGCACAGCAGAGAGCAAACATGAACTTGGATACCTCTCATTTGTTTGCCATCGGAACCGGAAGTGGTACAGTTACTGTAGAACTTGATTTCGCAGTTGGCGGTACCGGTACTAAACCCGGTAAGATTGAGATCTTCCCTAACACCTTGAATGTAAATAATAGAACTTACTCCATTGCAAGATGGCAAATTGAAGGCGAGGGATATTATCTCTACAAGCATGAGAACTGGAATTATCATGTACTGGAAGAAACCAGAGGACCTATCGTGAAGGGTCAGTTCAACACCCTGAAGTTTGTGATTGATCAGGCAGACGGAAGTTATGACTATTACATGAATGGTGTGAAGGTAAAAGAAAATATGCCTTTGTTCCATACGGAAACCTCTGAATTTGGTACATTGTACTTCGGATTGGCGAAGGAAGATGTTGATGTTGATGCAGCACTCTATATCGACAATATCAAGATTTACCAGTAATCAGATTTGCTGAAACAAAAATCAAGATTTGGGCGAGGCGCCTTCCTTCGGGAAGGTGCCTTTTTCTTCGCGGTGAATGCTATTCTGTATGGTAAAAAAGGAGTGATAGTGTTATAATGTATGCGAAAGTGAAAAAATGAAATGAGATTATAGTAATCTGTACGGAGGATAAATCCCATGAATACAAAGGAATGGATACGGGCAGTGAAGTTTTTGCTGTTTTCGACGGGAGCAGGCGTTATTCAAGCCATTTCCTTCGCTATATTAAACGAATGGGCAAAGACAGGATATTGGTTTAGCTATTTGGTGGCATTGACTCTGTCTGTGCTATTTAACTTTACTTTAAATCGGAAATTCACTTTCAAAGCGGCTAACAATGTGCCGATTGCGATGTTGAAGGTAGCACTGTTTTATCTTGTGTTTACACCACTTTCGACTTGGGGTGGTGCCTATTTTGAGGCCAAAGGCATCAATGAATATCTAGTGCTTGCTGTGACTATGCTTAGTAATTTGGTATTAGAGTTCCTATATACAAAATATTTTGTGTATCACAATGCCATCGATAGCGCAATAGGAGGAAATGATTTATGATTTTAGTTGGATTTGATATTGGCGGTACGAAGTGTGCCGTGTCCGTGGGTCGCGAGGTAGAAGGAAGACCTGAAGTGTTGCAAAAGCGGGCGATTCCGACAGACCGAAGTGTATCTGCGTATGAAATGCTGGACCGAATGTGTGAACTGGCTGAACAGATGACTGACAAAATAGATTGTATTGGTATCAGTTGTGGTGGCCCCTTGGATTCGAAAAGAGGTATCATTCAATCACCACCCAATCTTCCGGGTTGGGACGACATCAAGGTAGTAGAGTATTTGGAAAAGAGATTTGGTTGCAAAGCGTATCTGCAAAATGATGCTAACGCCTGTGCTGTGGCAGAGTGGAAATATGGCGCTGGTGCAGGGTGTGAAAACATGGTGTTTCTGACCTTTGGAACAGGCTTGGGCGCAGGACTTATCTTAAACGGAAAACTCTATGTAGGAGCCTCTGATATGGCGGGTGAATGCGGTCACATCCGATTGGCGCCTGAGGGCCCTGTGGGATTTGGCAAGGCGGGGTCTTTCGAAGGATTCTGTTCCGGAGGCGGTTTGGCCCAATTGGGACAGCGTATGGCAAAAGAAAGATTGCAGAAGGGGGGAAGAGTATCCTTCTGTGAAGATATCAGTCAGTTAGACAAAATCACCGCAAAAAGCATTGCGGAATGTGCCAATCAAGGGTGCGAGGATGCACTGGAAGTATATCGACTGTGCGGTGAAATGTTGGGAAAAGGTCTATCCATTTTGATAGACATACTGAATCCTGAAAGAATTGTGTTGGGCAGTATTTTCCAGCGATGCGAGCATCTTTTGAGAGAGTCGATGGAAGCAGTGATTGAAAAAGAGAGTTTGTGTGCTGCCAGGGAGGTTTGCCAGATTGTCCCAGCGCTTCTTGGAGATGATATTGGCGATTATGCTGCGCTGGCAGTGGCGGCTATGGGAGGAGAATGATATGCTGTACGAGAGATATCCGGCGTTAGAGGTATGTAAAGACGAAATAAAGAAAGCTTTGGATTTGCTTGTTGCTACCTATGAAAATGGAGGCAAGGTGTTGGTTTGTGGAAATGGTGGTAGTGCATCCGACTGTGAGCATATCGTCGGGGAATTGATGAAGGGTTTTATGTCCCATAGACCTGTAATGGACGAAAGATTGCCCGAGGAATTACGCAAAGGCCTGCAGGGCTCCCTGCCTGCTATTTCACTGCCCAGTCAGTGTGGTATTTTGTCTGCTTTTATCAATGATGTGGATCCTGAAATGATGTATGCCCAATTGGTGTACGGGTACGCGAAAAAAGAAGATTTGCTAATCGGCCTGTCCACCTCCGGAAACGCGGGTAATGTGGTGAGAGCAATGGAGGTGGCAAAATGTCTGGGAATCAAAACTTTGGCACTGACAGGGGAGAGAGAAAGCAAACTTTCAGCATTGGCTGATGTAACGATTCGGGTGCCTGCAATAGAAACTTATCAGGTGCAGGAATATCATTTGCCGGTCTATCATCATCTTTGCGCGGAACTGGAAAAAATAATGTTTAAACCGATTTGATAAATCGAACAAATGTTTGCAAGTGATATGAAAATATGATAGAATAAGGAGTATTAATTTGTGGGAAAGGAGGAACCTATGGACAAGTTTGTTTTGCATTCAGAATATTCTCCCACAGGCGATCAGCCCCGGGCCATTGCAGAATTGGTAGAAGGCTTCAGGCAGGGTAATCAGTTCCAGACACTTTTGGGCGTGACGGGTTCCGGTAAAACCTTTACCATGGCCAATGTAATTGCGGCACTGAACAAGCCAACTTTGGTCATTGCCCATAATAAGACTTTGGCAGGGCAGCTGTATGGGGAATTCAAGGAGTTTTTCCCGGAGAATGCGGTGGAGTATTTTGTGTCCTACTATGATTATTATCAGCCGGAGGCTTATGTGCCGTCTTCGGATACTTATATTGCAAAAGATTCCTCTATCAACGAGGAAATTGATAAATTGAGATTGTCTGCCACTGCTTCTTTGACAGAGCGCAAAGATGTGGTGGTGGTAGCCAGTGTGTCTTGTATCTATGGTCTGGGAAGCCCGGACGAGTATCAGGATATGATTGTTTCCCTGCGTCCCGGCATGATTAAGGACAGAGAGCAGGTGCTTCGCGAACTGGTAGACATACAGTATATGCGCAATGACATGGACTTGCAGCGAGGATGTTTTCGCGTCCGTGGAGATGTGGTGGAGGTAAATCCTGCCCAGGGCGGAGATTATTACATCCGCATTGAATTTTTTGGAGATGAAATTGATCGTATTGCAGAGGTGGAGCCCCTCAGCGGGAAACTCCATGCTACATTGGACCATGTGGCGATTTTCCCGGCCTCCCATTATGTGGTGTCCCAGGACAAAATCAATGCTGCGTGCGATAATATAGAAGCGGAATTAGAAGAACGGGTGCGTTATTTTAAGGGCGAAGACAAATTGATTGAAGCCCAGCGTATTGCGGAACGCACCAATTTTGATGTGGAAATGCTGCGGGAAACAGGGTTTTGCTCCGGCATCGAGAATTATTCCCGTCATTTGAATGGCTTGCCTGAAGGGGCACCGCCCCTTACTTTGATGGACTTCTTCAAAGAGGATTTCCTGATTATCATAGACGAGTCCCATATGACCATACCCCAGATTCGTGGTATGTACGCAGGGGACCGTTCTCGTAAGACCACGCTGGTGGAGTATGGGTTCCGTCTGCCCTCTGCGTTGGACAACCGGCCCTTGAATTTTGAAGAATTTGAAGGTCATATTGACCAAATGTTATTTGTTTCTGCAACGCCTTCGGATTATGAAGCCCAGCATGAACTTCTTAGAACAGAACAAATCATACGTCCCACCGGACTACTAGACCCGGAGGTAGACGTGCGGCCTGTGGAAGGTCAGATTGATGACCTTGTAGGGGAAGTGAATCGTGTGGTTGCCGAGAAGGGCAAGGTGTTAATCACCACTTTGACCAAGCGAATGGCGGAAGATTTGACTGACTATATGCGAGAAGTGGGAATCCGCGTGAAATATTTGCATTCAGATATTGATACCTTAGAGCGCGCGGAAATTATTCGCGATATGCGACTGGATGTGTTTGATGTGTTGGTGGGTATTAATCTGCTGCGAGAAGGTTTGGATATCCCGGAGATTTCTCTGGTGGCAATTCTGGATGCAGATAAAGAAGGATTCCTGCGAAGCGCCACTTCCTTGATTCAGACCATCGGTCGTGCGGCCCGAAATGCCCGGGGGCGTGTCATTATGTATGCAGATACCATGACGGATTCCATGCGTATCGCCATTGGAGAGACAAACAGGCGTCGGGAAATCCAAATGAAATACAATGAGGAGCATGGCATCACGCCCACCACCATTCAAAAGGCGGTGCGGGAGCTCATCAGTATCTCTAAGGCAATTGCCAAAGAAGAAATGCGCTTTGAGAAGGATCCTGAGTCCATGACCCGTAAGGAGTTAGAGAAGTTGATTGGAGAAATCCAAAAGAAGATGCGTACGGCAGCGGCAGAACTGGATTTCGAAACGGCAGCCGAGCTTCGTGATAAGATGCTGGATTTGAAGATGAAATTGCAGGAATTCGACGAAGAATAGGACAAAATAAGTAGGAATTGGGACCGAATAAATAATTTAGACAGGAAATGTTTATGGAAGATGTAAAGAAGATGCGTCCCCGGGAGTATATCAAAATCCGGGGGGCTTGCGAACACAATTTAAAGAATATTGATGTGGATATCCCAAGGAATGAGTTGGTAGTTCTGACAGGTATGTCAGGTTCCGGTAAATCATCCCTTGCTTTTGATACTATTTATGCGGAAGGGCAGAGGCGATACATGGAGTCTCTTTCTTCCTATGCAAGACAATTCCTGGGACAGATGGAAAAACCCAATGTGGAGCGGATTGACGGACTTTCTCCGGCCATCTCCATTGACCAGAAATCCACCAACCGAAATCCCCGATCTACGGTGGGTACTGTGACGGAAATTTATGATTATTTCCGTTTGTTGTATGCCCGTATCGGTATCCCTCATTGTCCCCAGTGTGGCAGAGAGATTTCCAAGCAGACCGTGGACCAGATGGTGGACCGGATTATGGAGTTGCCGGAAGGTAGCAAGATTCAGCTTCTTGCCCCAGTGGTTCGTGGTCGTAAGGGTGAGCATGCCAAGGTGTTGGAAAGAGCCAAGAGAAGCGGTTATGTGCGCGTTCGTGTGGATGGAAGTTTGTATGAACTGACAGAAGATATTGTGCTGGATAAGAACATCAAACACAATATCGAAGTTGTAGTGGACCGGTTGGTGGTAAAGGCGGGAATTGAACGTCGTTTGGCAGATTCTGTAGAAAATGTGTTGGCATTGGCAGAAGGCCTGCTTTTGGTGGATGTGATTGATGGGGAAGCCATGACCTTTAGCCAGAGTTTCTCCTGTCCTGACTGTGGCGTGGCCATCAGTGAAATTGAGCCCAGAAGTTTTTCCTTTAACAATCCATTTGGTGCCTGTCCCGGCTGTTTTGGTTTGGGATACAAGATGGAATTTGACATTGACCTGATGATACCTGATCAGAAGAAGAGTATCAGAGACGGTGCCATCGCAGTCATCGGATGGCAGTCCTGTGCAGATAAAGGTAGTTTTACCAATGCTACGTTGCAGGCTCTTTGTAGGGAATATCATTTTGATTTGGATACACCCTTTGAGGACTATTCAGAAGAGGCTAAGCGGGTTTTGATTTATGGTACCGATGGCAAAGAGGTAGAAGTGCATTATCAGGGACAGAGAGGCAGGGGGGTATATCCCGTTGCTTTTGAAGGACTTTTGAAGAATGTGGAGCGCAGATACAAGGAAACCTTTTCGGAAACCATGAAGCAGGAGTACGAGAGTTTTATGCGTATCACTCCTTGTAAAGAATGTGGTGGTATGCGTCTGAAAAAGGAATCCCTGGCAGTAACGGTGTGTGACAGAAATATTCATCAGATTACCTCCGTTTCAGTGAAAGAGTTGCACGCATTTTTGCAAACCATGGAATTGACCAAACAGCAGCAACTGATCGGCAACCAGATATTGAAGGAAATTACGGCAAGAGTACGTTTTCTGATGGATGTTGGACTGGATTATTTATCCCTGTCCCGCAATACCGGCACTTTGTCCGGCGGTGAGGCCCAGAGAATCCGGCTGGCCACACAGATTGGGTCCGGGCTGGTGGGTGTATGTTATATTCTGGATGAGCCCAGTATCGGACTGCATCAGAGAGATAATGACAAACTGTTGGGTACCTTAAAGAGCCTGAGAGATTTGGGGAACACTTTAATTGTGGTGGAGCATGACGAGGACACCATGTTGGCTGCAGACTATGTTGTGGATATCGGACCCGGCGCAGGCTCCCACGGTGGAGAAATTGTGGCATGCGGTACCGCAGAGGAAATTATGCAGGTGGAAACATCTGTTACGGGGCAGTATCTTTCCGGAAAATGCAGTATTCCTGTGCCCAAGGAACGCAGGCAACCTCAGGGAACGATTAAAGTAGTAGGTGCAAGGGAAAACAACCTGAAAAATATAGATGTGGAATTCCCCCTTGGTGTAATGACCTGTGTGACAGGTGTTTCCGGCTCGGGAAAGAGTTCCTTAGTCAATGAAATTCTGTATAAGCGTCTTGCCAGAGATTTGAATCGTGCCAGATGTATTCCGGGCAAACATAGTGATATTTTGGGAATGGAGCAGTTGGACAAGGTTATTGATATCGACCAGTCCCCCATTGGCCGTACGCCCCGTTCTAATCCGGCAACCTATACCGGCGTCTTTGACCAGATCCGTGATTTGTTTGCCTCCACGATAGATGCCAAAGCAAAGGGTTACAGTAAGGGTCGTTTCAGCTTTAATGTGAAGGGTGGCAGATGTGAGGCATGTAGCGGTGATGGTATCGTGAAGATAGAGATGCACTTCCTGCCGGATGTGTATGTGCCCTGTGAAGTCTGTGGCGGTAAGCGTTACAACCGCGAAACGCTGGAGGTAAAATATAAAGGTAAGAGCATCTTTGATGTGTTGGATATGACCGTGGAAGAAGCTCTTGGATTCTTTGATCACCTGCCCTCCATCCGTAAAAAGATAGAGACCCTGCACGATGTGGGTTTGTCTTATATCAAGCTGGGACAGCCTTCTACCACACTGTCCGGTGGTGAGGCACAGCGCATCAAACTGGCTACCGAATTGAGCAAACGCAGCACGGGAAAAACCATATATATTTTGGACGAGCCCACCACGGGATTGCATTTTGCGGATGTCCATAAACTGGTGGAAATTTTGCACAGATTGGCAGACGGCGGCAATACGGTGGTGGTCATTGAGCATAATTTGGATGTGATCAAGACGGCGGATTATATCATTGACATCGGACCTGAGGGTGGCGATGGCGGTGGTACTATTGTGGCCTGCGGAACTCCGGAAGAAATTGTGAAAAACCCTGCATCTTATACAGGAATTTATGTCAAAAAGATGCTGGAGAGAGAAAAAGGAAATAAAAAGGAAAATAAATAAAAAATTTTTCTAAAAGTCCTTTGAAAATCCCCTGTTATCAGTTATAATAACAAGCGTGTATATGTCAATATTCAAGACAACGGGAAAAGGGAAGGAACAAAATACCAATCAGGAAAGGTGGTACATTTGATATGTATAACGTAAAAGATTTTGGCGCCCTGGGAAATGGCGTAAATCTCGATTCTCCCGCCATTCAGAAAGCCATTGATACTTGTTCTGAAAATGGAGGTGGTACCGTATTTTTGCCCGTAGGAAAATATGTCTGCGGTACCATACATATGAAGTCCCATGTGCATTTGTTATTTGAAAAATGTGCTGTGATTTTAGGCAGTAAAAATATTGCGGATTTTGATCCCCTGGAGGAAAATCCTTCTAACAGTGAATATCAGGATTTGAGCCATAGTTATTTCCATCACAGTCTGTTCCATGCAGACAATGTGGAAGACATCGCTATTACCGGTTTTGGTAAAATCGACATGCAGTCTGAGTGGGAAGTGACCGAAACCTGGTGTAGAGCTTGCAAGATTATTGCATTCAAAGAGTGTAGAGAAGTTGTCATCAGAGATTTGGTAATGCTGAACGCTACCGACCTGGCAGTGTATTTGGCAGGTTGTGAGTATGTGACCATTTCCGGCCTGAATATTGCGGCTCATGTAGATGGTATCAGCCCCGACTGCTGTAGAAATGTGACCATTTCCGACTGTATCGTGGATACGGGAGATGACGCAATCGTTCCTAAGTGTTCTTATACTTTGGGCTATTTGAAGGCAATGGAGAATTTGACCATTTCCAACTGTGTATGTAGAAGTAGTGCTTCTGCCATCAAGTTTGGTACAGAGTCCAACTCTGCTTTCAGAAATATTACCGTAACCGGATGTACTATTTACAATACCGGATTGAAGGGATTGGCAATTCAGGCATGTGACGGTGCAGTTATCGAAGGTTTGACGATTTCTAACATTTCCATGCAAAACGTAGGAAATCCTATTTTGATGATGATTTTGGACCGCGCAAGAGGACCTAAGCCCTGTCCTGTAGGTATCATCAGAAATGTCAATATTTCCAACGTGGTAATCACCGGCCCTTATCCCGATGAGTATCAGGTAACCATGGCGCAGAATGCAAGAGATTACTTTAACAATAATGTAACTGCAAAGCAGAAGCCCATTCCGTTCCTGATTGCAGGTCAGCCTGACAGCCCTATCCAGAATCTGACCTTGTCCAACATTACCTTCGTGGCACCCGGTGGCGGTACCGAGGAAGACAGAGATATCAAACTTCCTGAGGTAAGAGACGGATATCCCATCAGCGATATGTTTGGACCTAAGTTCCCCGCCTATGGTATGTGGGCAAGACATGTGGACAATATTAAATTGTACAATGTTGAATTTATGACAGAAAAGCCCGACGCAAGAGACGCGGTAGTTCTGGAAAATGTAACACGATTTAAGAATATTTAAGATATTGGATATACTAACCGTTAATGGATATTTATCCCATAAGGAAGGAGTTATACCGCATGCAGTGTACGGATATTGGAATTGACCTTGGTACAGCCAGCATATTGGTGTACGTCAGAGGAAAAGGTGTCGTGCTGAAGGAGCCTTCAGTGGTGGCATTTGACAGAGATACAAATAAGATTAAAGCCATTGGTGAGGATGCCCGTCTGATGCTGGGTAGAACTCCCGGCAATATCGTGGCGGTAAGACCTCTCCGTCAGGGTGTTATTTCTGATTACACCGTCACAGAGAAAATGATGAAATACTTCATTCAGAAAGCTATCGGTAAGAAGACCTTCAGAAAGCCCCGCATCGCTGTCTGTGTGCCCAGTGGCGTTACAGAAGTTGAGAAGAAGGCGGTAGAGGATGCTACTTATCAGGCAGGTGCGAGAGAAGTTTGCATCATTGAAGAGCCCATTGCAGCAGCAATCGGTGCAGGTATTGATATTTCCAAACCTTGCGGAAATATGATTGTAGATATCGGTGGCGGTACTTCGGATATTGCTGTAATCTCTTTGGGAGGGACTGTTGTAAGTGCTTCTATTAAGGTGGCAGGTGATGATTTTGACGAAGCAATTGTGCGTCATATGCGTAAGAAACACAACCTGCTGATTGGTGAAAGAACGGCAGAAGACATCAAGATTAAAATCGGTTGTGCATTTAAATTGCCTGAAGTGGAATATATGGACGTAAGAGGCCGTGACCTGGTAACAGGTCTCCCTAAGACTGTGAAGGTTTCTTCTGAGGATGCAGAGGAAGCGCTTCGTGAAATTACCTCCCAGGTGGTGGATACCATTCACAGTGTTTTGGAGAAAACACCCCCCGAGTTGGCTGCAGATATTGCCGACAAGGGAATTGTTCTCACCGGAGGCGGTAGTCTCCTTAGAGGGTTGGAAGAATTGGTATATTCCAGAACAGGTATTAACACTATGACCGCAGAGGATCCCATGACCGCAGTGGCAGTGGGAACCGGTAAATATGTAGAATTTCTCTCAGGTTACAACGACTAAAGAGATATTTGCGGTATGTCTGTGTAAGAATACAAAAAGCGATTACGGGACTGCCTTGCCGAAGGCAGTCCTGTTTTGAATTCAGGGATACCTGATATTGCCCAAAATACAGGAAGGAAAAGAAGATGGAGACCATTACGGGTTTTTTGGAAAACATCATATATCAAAATGAAGAGAACGGATACCTGGTAATGAATCTTCTGGTAGAAGGGGAACCTGTGACCTGTGTGGGAACGGCGAAGGGAATTGGTAAGGGCGAGCACGTCTCCCTGGAAGGGGACTATATCGAGCATCCGGTGTATGGACCGCAATTTAAATTTATTCGTTTTAGTGTTGTGCCCCCCAGTGATAGTGAAGATATCGAGAGATATTTGGCATCCGGTGCCGTAAAGGGGATTGGCGCAGCGTTGGCATCCAGAATCGTGGATAAATTCGGGGCAGATGCCTTTCGTATCATCGAAGAAGAGCCGGAGAGATTGGCTGAAGTAAGGGGCATCAGCGAGAGAAAAGCCAGAGAAATCGCGGTGCAGATGGAGGAAAAAAGGGACCTGAGAGATGCTCTGGTATATCTGCAAAAGTACGGTATTTCCAACACTCTGGCAGTGAAAATATATGATAAATATGGCATTGGCCTGTATGAAGTAATGAAGGAAAATCCTTATCAACTGGCGGAAGACATTCACGGCGTGGGATTCAAAATTGCGGATGAAATTGCCTCTGCCATTGGGATACATACAGACTCGGATTATCGCATCCGAAGTGGCGTGCTGTACACTTTGTTACAAGCTGCATCCGAAGGCCATTGTTATCTGCCGATGGACGAACTTTTGCATGAGAGTGCCGGCTTGCTTGGCTTGGAGGAGGAATCCATTCGCCCCCAAGTGGATAATTTAATGATGGATAAAAAATTGGTGGTCAAAGGAGATGCAGTTTATGCTGCCACTTATTATTACACGGAGTTAAGTTGCGCCAGAATGTTAAGTGACTTGGATTTGCATCTGGTATCAGCGCTTCGTATGCCTGCGGTAGAAATCCAAATGATGCAACGGATTCAAAGAATTGCAAAAGACGCAGGAATGGAATTGGATGACTTACAGGCGGAAGCCGTAAAACTGGCAGCGGAGCATGGTGTATTTCTGTTGACAGGTGGACCGGGAACGGGAAAGACCACCACCATCAATATGATGATACGGTATTTTGAGTCGGAGGGAATGGACATTTATCTGGCTGCGCCCACCGGTCGGGCGGCGAAACGTATGACAGAAGCCACTGGTTGTGAGGCGAGAACGATTCACCGTATGCTGGAGTTGAACAGTGCGCTGTCGGATGAAGATAGCCGCAAGGTGCGATTCGAGAGGAACGAGGAAAATCCCCTGGAAGTGGATGTGATTATCATCGACGAAATGTCCATGGTGGATATTCATCTGTTTCAGGCGTTGTTGAAGGCCGTAGTGCCCGGAACCCATTTGATACTGGTAGGTGATGTGAATCAGTTGCCCAGTGTGGGACCGGGACAAGTGCTACGGGATATGATAGATAGCAAACTTCTCCCTATGTTGGAGTTGAAACGAATTTTTCGACAGGAAGAGGCCAGCGATATCGTGGTGAATGCCCATAGAATCAACAAAGGGGAAGAGATTTCCATGGATAATAAGTCCAAGGATTTCTTTGTACTGGAAAGAAATGACATTAGTGTCATATATAAACATATGGTACAACTGATTCGGGAAAAACTGCCACCCTATGTGGGGGCTACTTCCTATGATATTCAGGTACTTACCCCGATGCGCAAAGGGGCATTGGGCTGTGAAACATTGAATGGCATTTTGCAAAAATATCTAAATCCTCCGGAGGCGGGAAAAAGAGAAATGAGCAGCGGCACCACCATTTTCCGGGAGGGAGACAAGGTGATGCAGATCCGGAACAACTATCAGTTGGAATGGGAAATTCGCGGGAAATATGGAATTCCCATTGACGCAGGTATGGGAATATTCAATGGTGATATGGGTAAAATCGTTGAGATCAACGAGACCTTTTCTACCTTGACTGTGGAATATGATGAAGGAAAACGGGTGGAATATCCATTTTCCCAAGTGGAGGAATTGGAGCTGTCCTATGCCATTACCATTCACAAATCCCAAGGCAGTGAGTATCCGGCCATTCTGCTCCCCCTGCTGGGCGGGCCCAGACAGTTGCTCCATCGAAATCTTTTGTATACAGCCATTACGAGAGCGAAAAACTGTGTGACAATCCTGGGAAGTCCGGGCACAGTCCGGGAGATGATTGCCAATGAAAGTGAGAACCGCAGGTATACAGGATTGAAAAATCGTCTGCGGGAAATCTATCAGGTCGGAGAAGGATTCTGATAGGAGGAGCCTTGAATAAAAAGAATGCTTTTTTAGGGAAATGTAGCGAAAGGTGTGAGAAAAGCGCCTTTTTGCAAAAGATGCGGGAAGGGATACTGCAGTTATTATTTCCCCTCAGGTGTCCCATATGCGATGATATTGTAGCACCTGCAGGAGAGAGAATTTGTGCCACATGTTTTGAAAAACTGCAGCCGATCACAGCCCCTTTTTGCGGGAAGTGTGGCAGAAAACTCTTGACAGAGTCATGTTTTTGCAGGGATTGCAAAGAAAGGTTACATGTATTTACACAGGGCCGAATACTGTATCAATATGAGGCGGTGAGCGATGCTATTTATCGGTTTAAATATGGTGGAAGGAAGGAATACGGAGTGTTCTTTGGTCAGCAGATGGCGGAGCAACTAGGGGATTATGTTCGTATGATTGCGCCCCAGGTAATCATTCCAATTCCACTGCATCCTGCACGCCAAAAAATGAGAGGGTATAATCAGGCCCGGGTTCTTGCGGAGGAAATCGGCCGTAGGTTGGGAATCCCGGTGGAAACAAAACTGGTAAAGCGGATAAAAAACACCAATCCTTTGAAGTGGGAAAATCCCGGGCAGAGGGAAAATAATTTGAAAAAGGCTTTTATTATATCTGAAAATGATGTAAAATTAAGAAGAGTTCTGCTAATTGACGATATTTATACCACGGGCAGAACCATGGATGCTGTGGCAGGCGTCTGCAAGATGGCCGGAATCCAAGAGATATATTGTCTGTCCCTGACGGGCGGAAGCAGTATGTGACGGGTTTTGGAGCCGGAGGAATGATATGCTGGATAGAGATAAGATTATTTTGATGACTCGTATGGCAATGTACGAGAAAAACGAAAGCGAGAAAAACCTTAAACTGTTTGGGTATTATCCCAATGATTTCATTTCCATGGAATTGCTAAAGGGCTTTCTTTGTGTCACCATCAGTTTTGCGGTTGGATGCGGTCTGTACTTCTTGTATTTGTTGGGAGAGAGCGGGCCGGCATTGCAGAATATGAATTTATGGGTTATGCTGAGAAACATTTTGATATATTACATCATTGCGGTGCTTGGTTATGGACTGATCATATATTATGTGAGTAAGGCACGATATGCTAAAATGAAGCAAAGTCTGAGAGGATATTATGAGAACCTGAAGGCTTTTTGTGGACGAAAGACAGATTCCAAAGCGTAAAGGATGGAGGATGGAATGACCGGGTTATTGGAACTGAGAGATAAAATCAAATATTTCTTTTATAAAAATGAGACTTACGTGACACCGGCGCTGAGATTTGTGCTGGGGCTGATTACCTTTATCACATTGAACAGTAAGATTGGCAGTATGGCGATACTGAGCAATTTCCTGGTGGTATTGTTTGTCAGTGCTATTTGTGCATTTCTTCCCACGGCAGTTTTGGTTTTGGCGGCAGCTGTGTTCAGTTTGGGGCATATGTTCTCCCTGTCTATGGAACTTTCCTTGATTGGTCTGGCAGTATATCTGATTATGTATCTGTTATATTTCAGATTGGGTAAGAGAGATGTTGTTTGGTTGCTTTTGACCGTGGTGATGTTTTTCTTGGGTGCGCCCTATCTGGCGCCTATTGCAGTGGGCCTTTTGTGCGAACCCTTGACCATTATTCCCATGGCCTTCGGTGTGATTGTTTATTATCTGATTCAGACCATTGGTGCTTGCATAGATGGTGGTGTGGAAGACATGTTACAGGCGACCATGCAATCCATTTTGTCCAACGGTGCTATGGTGCTGGTGGTAGTGACTTTTGTTTTGGCAGCAGGATTGGTCTATGTCATTCGCAGATTGTATATTGACAATGCGTGGAAGATGGCAGTCTATGCCGGTGCTGCATTCCAGTTCCTGGTGATTTTGGTGGGCGGACTGATCATGAAAACGAAGATTTCCATCCCGGGTCTTTTGCTTGGCACCATACTTGCGGTGGCAGGTGGATTGGTGATAGAGTTTTTCCGTATGTTGTTAGATTATCGCAGGACAGAAGAAGTGCAGTACGAGGACGACGAGTATTACTATTATGTGAAAGCGGTACCTAAGGTTACAGTGCAGATTTTGGCGGAGGAGGAAAGAAGAGCCGGCCGTGCAAATGCAGGCAGACGCCCCGCTCCTTCCCATAGGGTTCCGGCCCAAGGCAGAACGGTAGCAGGAAACAGAGTTCCCCCACAGGCCAGAACAACTGCGCCGGGGCGCGGAACAGGGACACCCGGAAGAACCATCCAGGGCACGGGAAGACCTGTCCAGGGTACAGGAAGACCCATTCGCCCTGCAGAGGCAGGTGCCGGGGTAGAGCGCACGGCAGTGAGAAGTTATCCCCGTGGGACAGTGGCTTCTGAGGAGTACAACGAATCATAGAAAGTTAGGTTAGGTAAATGCAAAGATTCCAAGATGTTAAAAATTTACTGAGCGAAATCGGTGCATATTTAGGGGGCATCAAGTTGGGTGACGCAGTAGAGATACTGTTGGTTGCCATTTTGGTGTATTATATACTTGCCTGGATGAAAACCACCCGTTCCTGGAGATTGATGAAGGGTGTTATCGTCATTGGCGTATTTTTGGTGCTGGCAGCAGCCTTGCATATGACAACCATTACCTGGTTAGCCAAAAACATAATTCCTGTGGCAGTGACCGGTGCGGTGGTAATCTTGCAACCGGAAATTCGGGACGCATTGGAAAAACTGGGACGGAATAAGTTCCTGTTCTCCCTTGGATTGTCTGATTTTGGTAAAAGCGGTGAAGCCCTTGACGAGCACCATATGAATGAAATTATTAAGGCTTGTGGGGAAATGAGTGCGGCGAAAACGGGCGCACTTATTGTCATTGAGAAGACAGAGTCCTTGATGGAATATGAGCGCACCGGCATTCAGATTGACGGTAAGCTGAGCAATCAGTTGTTGGTGAATATATTTGAACATAATACCCCGCTACATGATGGTGCAGTGATTGTGAGAGGTAACAGAATTATCTCTGCCACCTGCTATCTGCCCTTGTCGGGAAATCAGGGCCTGAGTAAGGAATTGGGTACCAGACATCGTGCGGGCGTGGGTATTTCTGAAGTGACAGATTCCCTGACGGTGATTGTTTCAGAAGAATCCGGTGATATCAGTCTGGCGTACGAAGGTGAGTTGAAGAGAGCGTTGACAGAACATGAGCTGAGAGACAAAATATCGCAGATTATGGATATTGCGGTGACGAAAAATGCGAAGACGAAGTATCGCTGGAAGGGAAAGGTTAAGGTAAGGAATGAAAAAAAGGATTCTGAATAACTGGGGACTGAAGTTGATTTCTTTGGGAATTGCCATCAGTCTGTGGTTTGTGGCAATGCAGATTGATGACCCTCAAGACAAAAGTACCTTCTCCGATGTCCCTGTGACGTTTGTCAATACCCAGGTCTTGGACGAAAAGAATTTGGCCTATGAAGTGGTGGATGGTACAGATAAAGCCCGCGTGGTTGTGCGTGCGCCTAAGAGTATTATCAACAAGCTTCGGGAAAGTGATATTGTGGCAACTGCGGATGTCAGCAAAATGACAGATGACTACCAGGTGCCGATTACTTATACCGTACAGAATATGGGAACCAACAAAAATGAAATTCGCGCAGATGGCAGTATAGAAATGGCCAAGCTTCACGTGGAGGAAAAGAGTACGGTATGGGTTCCCATCGAATATAAGACGGTGGGCGAGGTGGCTGACGGGTTTATTATTTCTGCAGTGACCACAGACCAGACGAACCTGGAAATTAGCGGTGCAAAATCTTTGACAGAAAAAATTGCTTATGCAGAAGCGGTGATCAATGTCAGTGGTGCAACCAGAGATGTGTCCGCCAATATTGGCGTAATGCTTTACGACAAAGAAGGAAATGCTGTTGATGTTCCTGCAATTTACGAAAATTTGAATAAAGTACACATAGAGGTGGAGGTGCTTTATACAAAGGAAGTACCGGTGGAAGCCTCCAGCAGCGGAAAACCCGCACAAGGCTATGCGGTAAATGGTGATATTCAGGCGGACATTCCGCAGATAGAGATTGCCGGCAGGGCATTTGCTTTGTCCGGAGTGACGAAGATAGTTGTGCCTGCGGAGGAATTTGATGTCACCGGAAGAACCACTGATTTGGTGAAGACGGTAAATATCAGAGATTGCTTACCGAATAATGTGAGATTTGCAGATGGAAAGTTCAACGGAAAGGTGACGTTCACTGTAGATATAGAACCCTCTGTCAGCAAAAAAATCGAATTGTCAGCAGATCAAGTAAAAGTGAAGAATTTGCCCCAGGAATGGGAGGCGAAGGTGGCAGATACGGATCAGCCTATTAGCGTCAAAGTAATTGGTACAAAGTCAGTCATTTCCGAATTGGCTATAGAGAATATCGCCCTGGAAGTGGATATTGCAGCTTGGATGGAGAAGCAGAAAGTTACCACCTTAAAGGCGGGAAGATATGCGATTCCGGCAACCGTGATTGCAGAAAAAGGTGTGATTACAGAAGAAGATACGACAGTATATTTGACAATAAGCAAGAAGGAAATCAAGGGGGAATAGTACTGTGACAAAGCAGAAAGTGGTCATAATAAATCCCACCGGCCTACACCTGCTTCCAGCGGGAGTTCTTTGTAAAGAAGCAATGAAATATAAGGCATCTGTACAGTTTTCTTACAGGGATGGCGTGGCAAATGCAAAAAGTGTTTTGAGCGTACTTGGAGCAAGTGTCAAATGCGGAGATGAAATAGAATTTATCTGCGAGGGAGAGGACGAACAGGACGCACTTGTCGCCTTGGTGACGGCAGTGGAAAGTGGCCTGGGTGAATACTAAAGGACGTTGTAATTTAGTAAGGCGATACCGACGCCCAATAATGCCCCCATAAGTACCTGTAAAGGGGTATGCCCCACCAACTCTTTGAGTTTATCGTGGGTGGAGATTTCGCTTCGGCCCATATCTTCAAAGGTACGGATGATTTCGTTCAATAATTTGGCCTGAATACCGGTTTCGCGGCGCACACCCATGGCGTCGTGCATGACGATTAAGGCAAGAATCAGAGCAAGTGCAAATTCGTAGCCGCCGGGTCCGAATTCGTAGCAGGTTGCCACGGCCAGGGCGCATACAGTGGAAGAATGGGAACTGGGCATTCCGCCGCTTCCTACCAACCGCTCTGCACGGAATTCTTTGATTAAAAACAGGTGGATGAGCGTTTTTATAAGTTGTGCCGCGAACCATGCGGTTGCAGCGGTCATAAATATTTGGTTGTGATATAAATTTTCAAAAAAATGCATGGTTGTACTCCTTTTTATATGTTACCCATTATACAAGAAAAACAGCAACCAGTCTATTAATTTTCATAAGGAGGCAGGAAATGAGCGTATTATCGGTGATTGTTCCTTGCTATAACGAAGAAGAAAGTGTGGCAATTTTTTATCAGGAATTGCTAAAAAATGAACCCTTTTTTGCTGAAAAAGAGTTGGAGTTGGAATTGATTTATGTGGATGATGGCTCCAGGGACGGCACGGTTGCAGAAGTGAAGAAACTTCATGCACAGGATGAGCGGGTTCATCTGGTGTCCTTTTCCCGTAATTTCGGCAAAGAAGCAGCTATGTTTGCAGGACTGGAGACCTCTACGGGGGATTACGTGGTGATGATGGACGTGGATTTGCAGGATCCTCCTTCACTGCTTCCTGAAATGTATGAATATATTCAGCAGGGCTATGATTCTGTGGCCACCAGACGTGTGTCCAGAAAGGGAGAGCCGCCTATCCGCAGTTTCTTTGCCAGAAGATTCTATGGGCTGATGAAGAAGATATCCAAGACGGAAATTATGGACGGCGCCAGAGATTATCGCTTGATGACCAGACAGATGGTAGACGCCATTCTTTCTATGAGAGAATATAACCGCTTTACCAAAGGTATTTTTGGCTGGGTTGGATTTAACACTAAGTGGTTGGAGTACGAAAATGTAGAGCGTGCCGCGGGTGAAACCAAGTGGAACTTCTGGAAGTTG
Organism: uncultured Acetatifactor sp.; assembly: GCA_904501885.1. Classification (GTDB taxonomy): domain Bacteria; phylum Bacillota; class Clostridia; order Lachnospirales; family Lachnospiraceae; genus Acetatifactor. Next base: position 86,444 of record CAJGCP010000001.1, read on the forward strand.
TTTATGTACTCGTTGGACGGTATTATGGCATTTTCTACGGCACCGCTGATGTTGGCGTCGGTTGCAGGCGTGGTTTTTTGCCTGATTGCGTTTGCGATGATGGTATTTATTATTGTGCGTAAGTTGATTTTTGGTGACCCTGTAGACGGTTGGGCATCTCAGGTATGTATCATGCTGATGATTGGCGGCATCCAGTTCTTTTGTACCGGTATTCTGGGCCAGTATTTGGCAAAAACATACATGGAAGTGAAGAACAGACCCATCTATCTGGTAAAGGAAAAAATATAATATCAACGATAAAATGGAAAGGTTGTGCTCTCAAGGCACAACCTTTTTTGAATCATAGAAAATTCCTAAGAATCAAAAATCGCTCCGCATGCAGATTCTTTTTACAAAAAATCATAAGAAAATCTTAATTCCCTTATGGGCAGGTATGTGGTAAAATAGGAATAGTGTAATTAGGTGAGGTGGATTGTGAAAAAGATTTCTTTGACAGACATCTTCATGATCGATTTTTGCGGAAGCCTTTTTCTGGCAGAGGTATTACATTTGGCTCTCATGTTTCTGGGTGGTTCCCTTAGGGAATTTGCTCTGATGTTTGCAGGAGGGCTGCTTTTGTTGGTCGCAATTACGATTCTTGTGTGTACCCTGTGGAACCGTCATTATAAAAAAGCAAGTGATGTGGCAACAGCCGCAGACACGGGCCGGAAGGAAGCGCTGCCCCATGTGTTCCTGTTGTCTTTTGTTGCGCTCGTTTTGACCCAGATGACAGTGATATTATTTGGTAATCACATCCATATCCAAGGCGATATGACGGTGGAAATGGTGGCATCTTTTATGCACACGGATGATGTGTATCAGGTAAATCCCATGACCGGGATGGCGTATGCTCAGGGAATGCCCTTGCGACTGCAGGTGCTGGGATTGCCTACTCTGTATGGATTTGTTTGTGCGCTGACAGGACTTGCTCCCGAATTGGTGGTGTGGAAACTGGTGCCGATTGTGGTGCTGGTGTTTGGTTATATCGCATTTGGCGCACTGGCCGGTGCGATATTTCCCGAAGATAAGAAGAAAAGAAATTTATTTCTGCTGATAGTAGCAATTTTGTTTTATATAGAAGCCGGCATCGGTGGGATGGATGGATTTGGTCTGCTTTATGGAGGCTGGAAGGGAATTACTATCCGAAATCTCATATTGATGCCGTGGTTGTTTTCGCTGATGCTACGCAAAAAGCGATTGCTTGCATTGGGTGTCGTCGCAGCGGAAGCCTGTATTTGTTGGACATTGTATGGTATGGGTTGGAGCGTGTTGATTTTTGTACTGATGACAGCGATTGATTGGGTGCTGACTGGCAAAAAGAGAACACCTGCCCGGCGCGTTGAAAGGAGGACCGGAAAACATGGAACTTCTTAGAAATGCGTGGCTGGGTTGGGCAACTTATATACAGCAGGGAAAACTGGTCATACTATTACCGGTAGCACTTTTGCTTTTCCTTTTTTATAAAAAGGATGAAATGATAAAAACCTGGACATGGTATGCAACGATTATGACAATCGCGTGCATCTGCCCGGTCACAGCTGCGGTTCTGATGCGCTATCAAACTGCATTTTATGGGTATTCCCATCTGTGGAGCGGTGTGCCGGCGACGGCGATGATTGCCTGCGGAATTACCTTTGTTTTGTGGCATGTGTGGACAGGCAGGGAAGAAAAAAGTAAAACCTATGCCGTAGGCGTGACTGTTTTGCTGGGTATGATATTGCTCCTATGCGGTAGCCTGGGAGTGCCTGCCGCAGAACAGAACGGGACATCGGATGTATATCAACTACAGGAACAGGAAAAATTAGAAACGGCCATTGATACGGTAGAGAAATTGCGGGTGATTTGTGGCGAGGAAGCAGAAATTGTTCTTTGGGCACCCACGGAAATTGTAACTGTTGCCAGAGTGGCAGACAGCTCCATCGTCCTGTTGTACGGACGAAATATGTGGGACAAATCCTTGAATGCATATGCGTATGATGTATATGCTCCGGAAGTGGAATTTCTATATCGTTGTATGAGAGATTGGGAACAATCCGAAGACGCTCCTCAGGAAGAAAAGATATCTCCTGAAACCCTGGTGGGTATGGCTCGGGAAAATGGCGTCAACTGTATTTTATTGCCGAAGAGTATGGAGCGAATGACGGTGGCAAGAATGGCCAGAAGTATGGGCATCAGAGCACAAAAGCTGGAGGCATATTGGTTGTTGTATGAATAACATGATAAGCGTGATTGTACCTGTGTACAATGTGGAAAAATATATCTGCGAAACCATACGGTCTGTAGAGCAGCAAACCTATGAAGATTGGGAATTGTTGCTGGTGGAAGATGGGAGCTGTGATGATAGCCGGGCGGTCATTGAGAGCTATATCAAAGCCAGTGGCAGAGAGAACATCCGATTGATTGTGCAACCGGAAAACGGTGGTGCAGCGAAGGCCAGAAACCGGGGGTTGCAGGAAGCGAGAGGACGCTACATTGCCTACTTGGACGGGGACGATTTGTGGATGCCGGACAAATTGGAAAAGCAGATTTCCTTTTTGAAAAAAAAGGATGCCACTTTTGTGTTTACCGGATATGAATTTGCCAATGAAGCCGGTGAAGGCACAGGCAAAGTGGTAAGGGTGCCGGCCCAATTGTCCTATCGACAGGCCTTGGGGAACACCACTATCTTTACCTCTACAGTGATGTTCGACACGGAGAAAATTTCTAAGGAACAGTTGGAAATGCCCTGTGTAAAAAGTGAGGACACGGCGTTGTGGTTCCGGATTTTACGGGGCGGGCGCATGGCCTATGGATTGGATGAAAACTTAGTGAAATACAGACGGGTGGGCAAAAGCCTGTCCTCAAATAAAATAGAGGCGATGCGCAGGATTTGGAATTTATATCGCAAATGTGAGAAACTGCCGTTTTTGACAAGTGTATGGTATTTTTGCCATTGGGCAATCAGGGCAGTAAAGAGAAGGGTATAGCAAATAACAAGGAGGATTCCTGTTGTGAATAAGAGTACCAACGAAAAGAAATGGAAACGGTTAGAAACCTTTAAGCGTCTGATTAATCTGGGGCTTACTTTTGTGTGCCTTGGTTTGGAGACCTTGATTTTTACCCACCATTGGTTGAATGATTTCCAGTACAGCGTAGTAGAGGAACTGCGCAACTTCTGGTTCAAAGGACATCTCTTGGAGGTGGCAATATACGCTGCTATTCTATTTGCTTTTTCCACCATGTACGGTGGGATGCGTTTGGGATATTTGAGAAATGTGGAGCTTATCTTTTCGCAGGTTTTTGCCACATTAATTGCCAATCTGTTGATTTACGCAGAGCTTTCCGTTATGGCGTTCCAGTTGTTCACCCCGGAAGTGTTCTTGACAATGATGTTCGAGCAGACGGTAGTGGTGATTGTGTATATCAGCGTGGCTAATTATGTGTACCGCAGGATTTTCCCGCCCAGAAGAGTGCTGGTGGTAGGTGGCTACAGACCTGTGGATGCCCTCTGTGCAAAACTTTCTAACCGTAAGGATAAATATGTGGTGGCGGGTGTTATCAATATTCAGGACGGTTACGAGAAAGTATGTGAAACCATTTTGAAAGCGTACAAAGATGGTACATGCAGTGCAGTGCTTTTAGGGGATATTTCTTTGGAAGAACGTGGCGAGTTATTCAAGTTCTGCTATGGTCATTCGATTCGTGTCTATGTACTGCCCAAGATTACCGATGTGATTATGATGGGAGCAGAGGAATTGCATATTTTTGATACGCCATTGCTTTTGACCAGAGAATACAGCCTGGCCATGGAACAGCGTTTTATCAAACGTGCCATTGACCTGATCGGATCCCTGCTTTTGATTGTATTATCCTCGCCGATTATGATATTGACGGCGGTTATTATCAAACTGTATGACGGCGGGCCTATATTGTACAAGCAGGTGCGATGCACCATCGACCGCAGAGAGTTTCACATTATGAAGTTCCGCAGTATGAGAACGGATGCGGAAAAAGACGGAGTGGCAAGGCTTGCCTCTAAAAATGATAGTAGGATCACTCCCATCGGCAAAGTGATCCGCAAATGTCGTGTGGACGAGCTGCCGCAGTTGTTTAACATCTTGAAGGGTGATATGTCCTTTATCGGTCCCCGACCTGAGAGACCGGAGATTATCGCTCAGTATATGGAAGTGATGCCGGAATTTGCGTTCCGTATGAAGGTAAAAGCGGGGCTGGCGGGATTTGCCCAGGTGTATGGAAAATATAACACCACCCCCTATGATAAATTAAAATTGGATTTGACTTATATTGAAAATTATTCCGTTTGGTTGGATTTGAAACTGATGCTTTTGACCCTGAAGATTCTGTTCTGGCCGGACAGTACGGAAGGCGTGGAAAATGAGCAGATTACTGCCCTGAAGGAAGAACGCGGAGAAAAAGCAAGCAAGTAGGGAAGGCCCTGAATGACGGCGGGAAAACCACGCCGTGGCAAAGGAGACATACAGAATGAAACAAAATACTTATGGAAAAGAAGCCTTTAATCTGCGGCTGACTGTGCTTAGAATGGTTACCAAATGGCCCCTTTTATTGGGTCTGGTTCTGTTGGGAACGCTACTTTGGAGTCAGGCATATTATGTGAAAACCGTGGTTCTCTATGATGACGATCAGTACATCACGACGGCCTCTTTTCATGTGGAATATGCGGTGGATTCGGAGTCCCAGATTGGAATGGTTTATATCAACGAAGCCAGTTGGAATACTTTTGTGCAGACGGATGTATTTCAAGAGGCCCTGAAGCAGGAATTGCCTGCGGATATGCCCTCCGGCTATGACGCTTCCCACATCAAGGTGCATGTTGCTTCTGATTTGAGGGTGCCCAGTGTGGAGATTATTACGGACCAACCGAAAGCCAGTGAGTACTTATTACAGGCCTTTGAAACTGTAATGATGCAGAAAGTGCCTGGCATTTTAAGAGAGGTTGAGAGTGTTGCGTTGTTGGATGATATGAAATATGCATCGTCCCTGTACCCTGTTGTACAGATGGGGAAAGCGTATGCTCTGGGCGCCGTTTTGTCCGGATTTTTTGTCATCGTGGTGTTTTTGTTGAGGGAAACCTGGATGGACGCGCTATGGCTACCTTCCTCCTTGTGGAAAAGATATGGAATACCTGCAGTCGGCACCTTGCAAAGCAAAGCCTTGGCCGAGAATATCCGGCACCTATTCGCAAACAAAAAGAAAGTGGCAGTATGTCCTGTGACAAAGGAGACGGATCCGGCACAAATGTTGCAGTCGCTGAAGGATAACTGCGGAGACGAACATCTGCAGGATTGGTATCCTGTGCCGGCTCCTGCGCTTAGCCCTGAAGTGTGTAAAGAGTTGAGAGAGGCAGAGGGTATTTTGTTGGTGATAGAGAGTGGCATTCGTGGCAATGCAGTATTGGAGCCTGTGTTAGAGTATTTACAGCAACAGGAATGCAATGTGACGGCGGCCATCATGGCAGATGCTGATGAAAGATTATTGAAGGCATATTATTGCTTGGGAAAAGATGAGGGTTAGAACTTGAAGGTACAAGTGTTGGCCTCGGTTATGCATGAGAATCCCGAGGAGTTGGTAAAGAGAATGCATTTGCAGTCGGATGCAGTGGTCATCAACCAGTGCGATGTAGAGGGGTATCAGGAGATCTCCTGTGTCGGCGGCAAAGTGGAGTTTTATTCCTGTACGGAGCGTGGTGTGGGCAGAAGCCGGAATGCCGCTATTGCTAAGGCTACAGGAGATATATGCTTGTTTTCCGACAGTGATATCGTCTACGAAGATGGATATGCGGAGAAAATTGTCAGGGAGTTTGAGCAAAATCCCAAGGCAGACATGATTCTGTTTCATATAGAAGTGGACGAAGAACGCAGAACCTACCATATCACAGACAGAAAGCGGGTGCGTTGGTATAACTGTGGCAGATATGGCGCAGTGAGTTTTGCCCTTCGTCGAGAGGTGCTTCAATCGTCGGGCGTAACTTTTTCCTTGCTTTTTGGCGGTGGTGCCAAATATAGCAATGGGGAAGACAGTTTGTTTTTGAAAGAACTGATGGACAAGGGGTATCGGGTCTATACAGCACCTGTCACGATTGGCAGGGAAGTGGCGAACGGGTCCTCTTGGTTTGCGGGATATAACGAAAAGTTTTTTGTGGACAGAGGTGTGTTGTATCGCTTTCTGTATGGAGTGTTTGCCTCCCTACTGTCCCTGCGGTTTTTGATTGCCCACAAAGATAAGATGTGCAATCAGGTAGCTTTAATGCAAGCATACCGTTGGATGAAACGGGGCATCAAAGAGGGGAAGGACCTACAGACCAAAGGAATAACGGAGTAAAGTGTAGGCTGTATTTGTAACATGGAGATAAGAAAATAAGAAAGGAGGCAACATGGAGAGTAGCGCATGGGTATATGTGGCGCTGACGGTACTGACGGTAGCGCTTGGGTTGTGTATAGACAATCAAAGATTTGTGCCCGGATATCTGCAGGGCGGAAGACCCTACGGGGCCAGTGTGGGCTGTGATAATCAACTGGCGCGGAACAGAATCGCCATGTTTGCCATCTATGTTCTGTTGACCGGAGTGTCTGCCTGTCGCATTGCGGTGGGCAATGATTATTGGGTGTATCGGGATAATTTCAAGTTGATTGCCCAGGAAAGACATGTATCCTCGGAGTTTGGCTTCAACTATATCGTAAAGTGGATACAGCAGTTGTTTGGTTATGACAACTATATTCCGGTGTTTGCTTTTTTTTCAATAGTGACGGTATTTTTCTTTGTGAGAAGTATTCGTGATCAGGGGGAGAATTTTGCGTTCTCTCTGTTTTTGCTTCTAACGGGAGGCTATTATTTCCATAGTTTGAACTCTGTCCGATATTATCTGGCGCTGGCCATTGCCATGTTTGCCATGAAGTTCGTACTGCGCAAGGAATATGGAAAGTTCGTCTTGTGGATTTTGGTTGGTGCTATGTTCCATAAATCGATTTTTTTGGTCATTCCCGTGTATCTGGTGGCAGGGTGGCTGGCAGGTGCGCCTCTGAAAAAATGGCATTACGGCGTGGGCATTGCAGGCCTTTTGAGTTTGATTTTCGGACAGAACGTGTATCGGGAAATTATCTTTATGTTTTATCCTTATTACCGGGACTCCATGTTTGACCGAGGGGAAATATCCTATGCCAACATTGCAAAGTGTGTTTGTGTTTTGGCATTGTGTCTGCTTTGCTACAAGAAGAGTTTGCGACAGAGCCGAGTCAATCGTTTTTATTTCTTTCTCAACTTGTTTGCCCTGGTGGTGTATTGCTGTGGAAGTTTTATCCCGGAAGTATCCCGTATCGGGTATTATATGATGGTGTCCCAGATTTTCCTTTTGCCTAATTTGTTGAGTGGGATGGAAAACGGATGGATGAAAAGATTATGTCAGGCAGGCGTGGTGTTGGCATTTTCAGCCTATTTCGGCCTGTTGTTAAAAGATATGTATTCGGTGGACATCCGCCTTTTGCCTTATCTGAATTGGATTTTTAATTGACGAGGAAACCTATGAAAGTTTTGTGGATTTGTAATCTGCCTTTTCCGGAGGCAGCAGAACAATTACATATCGAGGCCTCCAACAAAGAAGGCTGGATCAGTGGGATGATGCACGCTCTGTTTGCCGGTGGAGCTACCGGGGAATTGGAGCTGAATGTGGCCTTTCCTTGCCCTGCAGAATGTCTGGATGATACCGGGATTTGCACGGGCTCAGTCAGGATTGAGGGTGCGGAGGTGACCTATTATGGCTTCTATGAGGACACCAGACACCCGGAGAAGTATGATCCCGGATTAAATGATAGTTTGGAAAAAATATTTGCAATGGCAAATGCGGATGTGGTTCATTGTTTTGGCACGGAGTATCCCCATGCCATGGCAGCATCCATGATGGTGCCTAATCGGGAGCGTTTCCTGATTGGCATTCAGGGACTTTGCACGCCCATTGCCAAGGCTTACTATGCGGATTTGCCTCAAAAAGTAATTGAGGCAAGGACATTTCGGGATGTGGTTCGTAAGGATCATATCAAGTTGCAGGCGGAGAAGTTTTTCAGACGCGGTATTTATGAAGAAGTGGCACTTGGTATGGCGCACAATATTACCGGCCGTACTCCCTGGGACCGGGAATATGTGCTGGGATTAAATCCGGATGCGGATTATTACCTGTTGAATGAAAATTTGCGTGAGTGTTTCTATCACCATCAATGGTCGGAAAAGGAAGCAATTCCTCACCGCATTTTCTTAAGCCAGGGTGACTATCCGCTCAAGGGCTTGCATTACATGTTGACGGCTATGCCCGGGGTGCTTGAAAAATATCCGGATGCTACTTTGGTGGTGGCGGGGAACAGCCTGGTATCTTATAAAACGTGGAAGGATAAACTGAAAATTTCCGGTTATGGAAAATATTTGCGAAGTTTAATCAAGAAATATCATTTGCAGGACAAAGTCACATTTACAGGCAAATTACCGGCCCTTGAAATGGTGAAAAATTGTCTGCAGAGCCATGTGTTTGTGTGTTGTTCCACGATGGAAAACTCCTCCAATTCGGTGGGGGAGGCCATGCTCTTGGGTATGCCTTGCGTATGTGCTGATGTGGGCGGTTTGTCCGGAGTGATTTCTGAAAATGAGGGCATTCTTTACGAAGGACATTGTCCCGGCAAAGAGAATTTGGAGGGTGTGTCAGCCAACCTGAAAGACGCCATCCTTGCCATGTGGGAGGCGGACAGTGAGGCCTACGGAAAACGGGCCAGAGAACGCGCCTTGAAGACCCATGACAGAGAAAAAAATTGCAAACGATTGCTGGAAATTTACCGGGATCTTTGCGAAAAGAGAGGTGCTGTGTGATGAAAGTAACCTTCGTTTCCAACTATATTAACCATCACCAGATTCCATTTTGCAATGCCTGTAGAGAAGTGTTGGGAGAGGATTTTGTCTTTGTACAGACGGAACCTATGGCACAGGAGCGAGTGCAGATGGGATGGCATGAGAACCATCGCCCGGATTTTGTAAAGTGCTTTTACGAAGAAGAGGAAGTTTGCAAAAGGCTTATAGAAGAAAGTGATGTGGTGCTGTTTGGAGGCACCGATGATGAAAGCTATATACAGAAGCGCCTGCAACAGGGCAAGGTAGTTGTCCGCATCAGCGAGCGCTTGTATAAGACGGGACAGTGGAAGGCAGTTTCCCCCCGTGGACTTTTGAAAAAATATCAGGATCACACCAGATACCGCAAGGCGCCGGTGTATTTGCTCTGCGCCGGAGGTTATGTGGCGTCAGATTTTCATATCGTGAGAGCCTATCCCGGGAAAATGTTCCGCTGGGGATATTTCCCGGAGCTGAAGGAGTATGATATTGCCCGGTTGCTTGACCGGAAGGGATATGGTGAGGAGAAAAAGCCTTATTTGCTCTGGGCAGGACGGATGATTGATTGGAAGCACGCAGAACTGGCTATGGAGACTGCGAAACACTTAAAAGATCAGGGGTTGGACTTCCATCTGGATATGGTAGGTGGCGGACCTTTTTATGAGTCCATGGAAGAAATGAGACAGGCCTGTGGATTGCAGGAACAAGTGTCACTATTGGGATTCAAATCCCCTGAAGAAGTACGTGAATTGATGGAAAAAGCGGACATATATCTGTTCACCAGCGACCGGCAGGAAGGTTGGGGGGCAGTTGCCAACGAGGCCATGAACAGTGGCTGTGCGTTGGTGGCAGACCATATGATAGGCGCAGTGCCCTACCTGGTGGAGAACGGAACCAATGGAATGATCTATGAAAGCGGCAATAAGCAAACTTTGTTTGCTATGACGGAAAGGCTGGTAAAGGATAAGAACCTGTGCCGTGGCATGGGGGAAAAAGCCTATGCCACCATTGCTAATACATGGAATGCCGGATTGGCCGCGAAACGTCTGCTACAACTGTTGGAAGGGATGTCAGACGGGCCTGTGGCGGTCTGTGGAAATGGGTCGGGTCCTTGCACTCCGGCGCCCATTGTATCTGAGAGGAAGATGCGTAGAAAAGTTGCCCGGGAAGTTGCCCAAATACTGGGGAAGTGATAAAATAGAAAGGTAGGTTTGGCGGAGGATGAAGGAGCCTTTGATTACGGTCATTGTGCCGGTTTACAACATCATAGAATATCTTCCCAGATGTGTGAAATCCATCTGTGGACAGACCTATCAAAATCTGGAGATTATCCTGGTGGATGACGGGTCTACGGACGGCACGGACAAGCTATGCGATGAGTTGTCTAAGGAGGATGCACGCATCCGCGTGTTCCACAAGGAAAACGGCGGCTCTTCCTCTGCCAGAAATCTGGCACTGGCCCACGCCCAAGGTGAATATGTGGGGTTCGTAGACAGTGATGATTATGTTTCCCCGGATATGTACGAAAAACTATATGCGGGTATTGTGAAATATAATGTGCCTGTGGCACAAATCGGCAGGGATGAAATCGACGCCATGGGAAACATGCTTCCGGATATTTGTACTCCCCCGAAACAACCTATGGTGATTGAGAGTGGAGAGTTTTTAAAAGAGTTGTTAATGCATCGGGGCGATTGCTCCTTTTGCACCAAATTGATAGATAGAAGGTTATTCCCCAAGGAAGCGTTCCCGGAAGGGAAATTAAATGAAGATTTCCATCTGTTGGTGAGAATGCTGCCGCAAATGGAACGGTTGGTTTCATTGCCGGAGCAAACCTACCATGTGTTTTATCGTATCGGAAGCAATTCCCGTAAGGCGGATAAGGAAACCTTTTCTCGGGTCTATGGGGACTGTGTGGACAATGCCGATATGGTGGAAGCGATGGTGGCTGAGGAGGCCCCGGCATTGAAGAGCGTGGCACTACGCTTCGGTGTGTTCCAAAGACTGGAATATTTATTGCACATTCCTGTCTCGCAAATGACAAGGGACAATGAAATGTATCGGAATGTGGTGAATTATATGCGGAAAAATTGGTTCCGTGGGATGCGAAATCAAGAGTTGACGGGGAAAAATAAATTGTATCACACCCTGTTCGCCATTGCGCCCAAAGGAATCAGGATGGTACACAAAATGATAAGATAGTGTTTGGTAAAATCTACCGACCCAACGCGTATTGTAGCTATGATAGAATGATGCTGCAACTAAGACAAGGTTTAGAAAGGTACGAGAGGATGAAAAAAGAAGTACGACAGGCAAATTTCATACGGATTGTCAGCTTCCTTTTGGTGACGGCTGTGCTGTGGACCGGTCTTCCTGCGCCTGTATCTTTGGCTACTACCCTTTCTGTGTCGGGCAGAACATCAGAACATATGGATAAAGAGACTGCGGATTTTGTGGAGATGGCAGGAGAAGACTTGGCGGCAATTGCGGCGGAGCGTGAAATTCCTGCGTTGATATATCTGGCAGATGTCTTCCCTATCCGCACCCAGCCCGAGTGGGACAGTCCTGTGGCAGTGTCTGTATACAGTGGACATCCGGTGAATATCTGCGATGTTTATGTGGACGACAATTATGAGATTTGGATGAAGGTGCAGTTGGGATATCAGGGACAGGACCTGACCGGGTTCGTTCCCTTGGGAAATCTGGCTTGTTCCGACAGCAGATTCTTGCAGTGGCAGGAGAACTATGGATTATATGGCGTGAGCACCTACAGTCTATCGCCCGTCGACGCAGAGGGTACCGGCTATGCGGATATTGACCAATTTCCGGAAAGTTACAAGGAAGCGCTGTTGGCGTTGAAGCAGGCCCATCCCAATTGGGTATTTGCCAAGTTTTATACCGGCATGCAATGGGACCGGGTGATTCAGGCACAGATGCAGGGCGGGAAGAGCTTGGTTTACAAGACCCTGCCTGATTGGACAAAGGGCGAGTTATACGATAATGGTACTTGGTATTATGCCACCAAACCTGCAGTAGAGATGTATATGGATCCCAGAAATGCTTTGACGGAAGACCGAATTTTCCAGTTCGAGCAATTGACATACAATGAGGAATATCATACCTTTGATGCGGTATCTAATTTTCTCAATCAGACATTTATGAACGATAGTAAGCCGGCACCCGGCACCAGTATGTCCTATGCCACCATTTTTTGGGCGTTGGCCAAGGAAGAAGGACGCAAGGTAAGTCCCTTCCACTTGGTGGCAAGAGTCATCCAGGAGCAGGGGTGGGCAGGAGATTCGCCTATGATTTCCGGCACGGTGGAAGGATTTCAGGGATGGTATAACTATTTCAACATCGGCGCCACCGGCAGCAGTACCCAGGAGTACATCACAAATGGTTTGACCTACGCAAAAGAGAACTGGGCTCAGGGTGCCTACTTTTCCATTATGTATGGTGCGGACTTTATTTCGGGCAATTATATCAAAAAGGGACAGGACACACTGTACTTGCAGAAGTTCAATGTCAATCCCAATGGATACTACGCACCTCATACCCATCAGTACATGCAGAATATCACTGCTCCCACTACAGAGGGTGCCAATATCAAAAAACTGTATCAGCAGGCAAATTCCTTGAACAGTCCCTTTGTGTTCAAGATTCCGGTGTTTGAAAATATGCCGGAGGAAGCTTGTGGTGAGCCTAAAATGTCCACCAAGGTGGCTTTGGAATTGCCTCAGGGATACACCGATACCACCATCTGGTTGGACGGAGTCGCATATGAAGGCGAAATAAAGAACAACAAATTGGTGGTGACAGCCCCTGACCAGTACGCCAAGACTGCAGTAGTATATGAGTACAAAGAAAACGGCGCGCCCAAGGGCATGTCCCTGTGGACACTGACCCATGATGGCATGGAATATGTGGCTACACCTCAAAATGAGATGAAGGATTTGTTGTCTTATCATGGATTTTCCATCCGTATCACAGGCAGATCCGGTATTCGTGTGAAGTCGGGTGTTTCTACGGATTTGCGAGCTCGTTTGACCGGAGAGGGTGTGAATGGATATCGTCTTAAGGAATATGGAACGCTGTTGATGAAGAACAGCAACCGGGAGATGTATCCCATGGTCAAGGATGGCCAAAAGGTTCAGACCAGTATGGCATACGGCGTAGAGGCGGAAGGCGGATATAAAGACGTTGTCTTCGAAACAGTGGATAACAGATATCGCTATACGGTAGTTCTTGTGGGACTTCCGGCAGAACAATATCAGACGGAGTTTGCGTTCCGTGGATATATGATTTTGGAAAAAGACGGACAGGAAACCTGTGTTTATGGTCCTGTGGTTACGAGAAGCATCTACACATTGGCAAAACAGGTGCTTGCGTCAGACAGTTACGAGGAAGATAGTTCCGCATATGCCTTCTTGCAGCAGTTGATTGCAGATGCAGATGCGTTAAATCCCCCCACGGAATAAGTGGGTTAGAATGAGAGGATACTATGAAGAAAAGACAGCTATGCATGTGTTTGGCAATAGCGATGATAGCCCTGCTGACCGGTTGTGCCGATGTAATTATCGATGACCGGCAAGAGGTAGTCACATTGGAAGGTATGGGACATAGCTTCGGTGTGGAGGATAGCCGGGAGAGCAGTGGGTCGATGGAGGACGGCGAGGACGAAGTGTCCCCGGCCGCTGATTTACAGTACGACAATGGCATGCTGACAGAAGAAGAGCAGACCGCTATCGAGGAAGAATTGAAGCTTCTTTGCAATAATATGAGTGTGGAGGACTACATTGGCGAAGCCATCCACATGATGAGTACCAAGGAATGGTTTTCCCTCATGACCACCGGTTTGGCAGAGGGAGAGAGAAGTTATAGTTACCGAAGAAAGGGTGAGACAATCCTTACCCTTGTGGTTGGATATAACGATGAGCAAAACCCTTACGCGGAAGCTGTTTATTCGGGTAAGAAGAATGCTACTGTGGAAATCAGCTTTGTGGATACGGAATTTTCTATTCTGCAGAGCGGCATCATCAATCATCAATACGATGGTGCGTTTATGTTTGTCAAAATGGATGCCTCCAAAGGTGCCATGGAAAAAGAAAAGGGTACCTACGCGAAGGGTGTGATTGTGGGGGAACTTGTGACATCCACCTACAAGGGAAACGCAGGAGATGCCTTTGATTTTTGGAACAATCGTGACGGATATAAATTTGAAACAAAAACAAAATATTTTGATGAAAATGGTGTAGCAACCGCAAAACCGGTGACAAAGCCCACGCCTACGGTAAAGCCCACCGCGGCGCCTACGGCGGCACCCACGGCAAAGCCTACCGCAGCCCCCACCCAAAGACCCTCCGGTGGTGGCTCCGGCAGCGGTTCCGGAGGCTCTAACAATCAGGGTGGTGGGACGCCTTCGGCAACGCCAAAACCTACGGCAACCCCGAAACCTACGGCAACCCCGAAACCTACGGCAAAGCCCACGCCGGGCCCTACGCCCCATCCTACGGCAGCCCCCACACCGAAGCCCACCGCGGCACCTACCCCTAAGCCTACAGCACCGCCGACACCGGCGCCCACGGCTCCTCCTACAGCGGCTCCCACAGCGCCACCTACCGCGGCTCCTACCCAGGCGCCTCCGCCTACACAGGGAGACGTTGATAAAGAGTGGAGTGACGATTTTGAATAATTTAAAGAATGCTTGAAATGGAGTTTATTAAGGAATGAAGAAGAACCGAAATGTTCCTGAATCCAGAGTGATTTTACTGGTAATGGCAGATGTTTTGTCCGTATTGATAGCGGCTTTTTTGAGTCTCTATATGCGGTATGATTTTAAATTCATGGATGTACCCAGAGAGTTTTGGGAGGCGGCACTGATTGCTTGTATCCCCAATGCTCTTGTAACATTGCTTGTTTTTAAGTGTTTCCGTCTATACAAGAGTGTGTGGCGTTATGCCTCCGATACGGAACTGGTGAACATCATAGTGGCAGTGGTGATTTGCGCCGTGATTCAGCCCCTTTCCACCTGGATTCTGCACCTTCATTTGCCCGTAAGTTATCCTTTTTATTATGGCATCATCCTGCTTGGTATGACCATGGTGGTGAGATTCAGTTATCGTATCCTCACCTTTTTCCAAAAGCGGGGAATGAATCAACAATCTGCCAGAAAAAAAGTGAATTGCATGATTGTGGGCGCAGGAGCTGCCGGCAATGCCATTTTGAAGGAAATTGGTTCCAGCAGATATTTGAGTATGAATGTTGCCTGCGTTATCGATGACAACGAGGGATGCCATGGCAAGTACCTACATGGTGTTCCCATTATCGGTGGTAGAGACGTCATTAAGGATGCCGTTGGGAAATACGATATCGACGAGATTATCATTGCCATTCCTTCTGCAAGCAGAAAGGCATTAAAGCCGATTTTAGATATCTGCAAAGAGACCGGCTGCAAATTGCAGATTTTGCCCGGTATGTATCAGCTCATCAGTGGTCAGGTCAATGTGTCACAATTGCGCGAAGTGCAGATTGAGGACCTTCTTGGCAGAGATCCCATTGAGGTGAATGTGGATGAAATTATGCACTATGTGCAGGACAAGACGGTTTTGGTTACCGGTGGTGGTGGCTCCATCGGAAG
Organism: uncultured Acetatifactor sp.; assembly: GCA_904501885.1. Lineage (GTDB taxonomy): Bacteria > Bacillota > Clostridia > Lachnospirales > Lachnospiraceae > Acetatifactor. Next base: position 102,000 of record CAJGCP010000001.1, read on the forward strand.
CGAGTTGTGTCGCCAGATTGCCGCACACCAGCCAAAGCAACTGATTATTTTTGATATCTATGAGAACAATGCTTACGAGATACAGCAGGAACTTCGTATGAAGCATCCTGATTTGCATCTACAGGTTTTGATTGGCTCTGTCCGCAATGAAGCCAGAGTCAATGCGATATTTGAGGCGTACAAGCCTGACATCGTATATCACGCAGCAGCCCATAAGCATGTGCCGTTGATGGAGGACAGCCCCAGAGAAGCCATCAAAAATAATGTGTTCGGTACATTGAAAGTGGCGCAGGCGGCAGACAAATACGGTGCCAAAAGATTTGTGCTGATTTCCACCGATAAAGCAGTGAACCCCACCAATATCATGGGAGCCAGCAAGCGCATTTGTGAGATGATTGTGCAAAGCTTAAACCGTAAATCCAACACGGAATTTGTGGCGGTTCGTTTCGGCAATGTATTGGGTAGCAACGGAAGTGTCATTCCTTTGTTTAAGAAACAGATTGAGAAGGGTGGCCCTGTCACAGTCACCAGTCCTGAAATGGTGCGTTATTTTATGACCATCCCGGAAGCGGTATCCCTGGTGCTTCAGGCCGGTGCATACGCCAAGGGCGGAGAAATCTTTGTTTTGGACATGGGTGAGCCCATGAAGATTGTGGACTTGGCAAAGAACCTGATTATGCTTTCCGGATTGAAAGAAGGGGAAGATATTGAAATCGAGTACATCGGTTTGCGCCCCGGCGAGAAGATGTACGAAGAACTTTTGATGAATGAGGAAGGTTTGCACGAGACGGCGAACCGGATGATTTACATAGGAAATCCCATCGTCTTCGACGAAGAAGCTTTGGAAACACATTTGGGCAAATTGCAGCAGTTGGTGGAGACAGAGCAGGGCGATGTGAGAGACATTGTGAAAGAACTTGTTCCTACCTATCACTACACGGAGGAAGAGATGCATGTATAAAAATATAAAAAGAGGAGTGGACTTCATTGTTGCCCTGTTGGGTTTGTGTATACTGTCTCCTCTTTTTGTGGTATTAATGATAGCAATTAAATCAGAGTCAAAAGGACCGGTATTTTTCTGCCAAAAGCGTGTGGGTTTGCGGAAGAGTCATTTTATGATATTGAAGTTCCGTACTATGAGAATCGACACACCTAAGGATATGCCCACTCATCAATTGGAAAATCCTGAACAATACATTACCAAGATGGGCCGGTTTCTTCGCAAAACCAGTTTGGATGAATTGCCCCAGATGATCAATATTCTTAAGGGGGACATGTCCCTGGTGGGGCCCAGACCTGCCTTGTGGAATCAGTTTGATCTGATTGAGGAGCGGGATAAATATGGTGCCAATGACGTTCGTCCCGGACTTACCGGATGGGCACAGATTAACGGACGGGATGAATTGGAAATTCCCGTTAAAGCCAAGCTGGATGGGGACTATGTGGCGGCCTTACAACAGGGAAAAGGATTGGCAATGGACTTGAAATGTTTTTTTGGAACCTTTGCGAGTGTACTGCGCTCCGAGGGCGTGGTAGAGGGTGGCACCGGTGCCATGGAGAAAAAGGAAGTTATTCCGGAATACCGGGAAGAACAGAAATAAATGCTTTGAATTGGTGGGAAATCAGGCAGTATGAAACAGGTTTTAATCACAGGAGAAAATAGTTATATAGGCAATGCCATTGCTGCATATTTGCAGGAATATAGAACCATTGACCAGGAAACATCCCTACCGGCTTATCAGGTAACCAAGATTTCACTCCGGGATGATGGCTGGGAAGCGCAAGATTTTTCGGCTTTTGATGTGGTTCTGCATGTGGCGGGAAAGGCCCATGTGGATGTATCCGGTGCCAGTCAAGAGGAGCAGGAAAGCTACTATCGAGTGAATGCAGGATTAGTAAAAAAAGTGGCCGAAAAAGCCAAACAGCAAGGGGTGAAACAGTTTGTCCATTTTAGCAGTGTGATTGTCTATGGGGACAGTGCTAAGGTGGGACAGACGAAACATATCACACAAGACACCATTCCCACCCCTTCTAATTTCTATGGAGATTCCAAATTAAAGGGAGAAGAGGGATTGGTACCCCTGGCCGACGAGACGTTCCAAGTGGCCATGTTAAGACTTCCCTTTGTGTATGGAAAGGGATGTAAAGGAAATTATCCTTTGCTTGTGAAATTGGCAGAAAAACTGCCTGTTTTTCCGGACATTGGAAATGAAAGAAGTATGTTGTATATAGAGAATCTCACAGAATTTGTAAGGCAAATCATTGACAAAGGACAGGGCGGTTTATTTTTTCCACAGAATGGTGAATATGTAACGACTGCCCGGATGGTGGCACAGATTGGACAGGCAAAGGGCAAAAAAGTACGGCTTGTGAAATGGCTCTGCCCCCTGGTGGTGCTGGCAGGGAAAATGCCCGGCAAGATTGGGAGACTGGCAGATAAAGCCTTTGGCTCTTTGACCATAGACAGGAGTTTGAGTGATTTGGGAGACAATTCCTATCGGAAATACTCTTTGGAAGAAAGCATCAGGAGAATCCATGAAGATTAGTATTGTGACTGTGGCTTATAATAGCGAAAAGACAATTGCAAATACCATTGCTTCCATTTTGGGACAGGAGTCCCGGGAAGGGTTACAGGTAGAATACCTGATTATTGATGGGGCCAGTACGGATGGTACTGTCCAAGTGGCGGAAAGTTTTCGCCAGAGACTGGAAGAAAAGGGCGTTGACTACAAAATTCTGAGTGAGCCGGACAAGGGGATCTATGACGCTATGAATAAAGGGATCGCACTTGCTACCGGAGATGTGGTTGGGATCCTAAACAGTGATGACTGGTACGAGCCGGAGGCGCTGGCGGTGGTGGCACAGACCTATGAAACCACGGGATTTGATCTGATGTATGCCAATATACGCCTCATCAAGGAAAATGGTGAGAGCATACTTAAGAAGGCTAAACTGAAGAAGTATATTACTTCCAGACATTGGAATCACCCTACCACATTTATCCGAAGGGAATTGTATGATACATTCACATACAGGTTGGATAACCTTTATGCGGATTTGGATATGTTAATCAGGATACGTAAAGCCGGATATCATGTGGAAATTGTAGACCGGGTGCTGGCCAATTTCCGAATGGGAGGAGCCAGCAATCAAAAGACACTTTCTGCTATGATGAAGCGCATTCGGTTCAGATACAATGTGTATCGTAGTAATGGGTATAGCCCGTTATGTATTTTTGAATGTCTGATGATGGATGTGGGCAAGTTTCTATTGTCCTAGGAAGCGAGAAGAAACATGAAGGTATTTCAAATAAATACGGTGTACGGCACCGGTAGTACGGGCAGAATTGTTGCGGGTCTGAAGCACCTGCTGGAAAAGCGGGGGGATACCTGTGTGGCGGCCTGCGGCCGGGGTGACACGCAGGATGAGGACACGTACAAAATCGGCTCTGTGTGGGATATGTATCTCCATGGTATCCTGACCAGGATGACCGACCGCACCGGATTTTATTCCAAGAAAAAAACGAAAAAATTAATAGAAAGAATAGAAGAATGCAAGCCGGACGTTATACATTTGCATAATCTTCACGGGTATTATCTGCATGTGCCGACCTTGTTTGACTACCTGAAGAAAAATAACACGCCTGTCATATGGACTTTCCATGACTGTTGGCCATTTACAGGGCACTGTGCATATTACACGAAAGCCGGTTGCGAGAAGTGGAAAAGTGGTTGTTCCCGTTGCCCGGAGAAAAAGGTTTATCCCGCCAGCAAGGTTTTGGATCAATCGGCGCGCAATTACAGGGACAAAAAAGAAGCCTTTACGGGCGTAAAGAATTTAACCATTGTGACCCCGTCTGTATGGCTGGCTGAAGAGGTGAAGCATTCTTTCCTGAAGGACTACGAGGTGCAGGTGCTTCCCAATGGTATTGATACCGCCCTGTTTTGCCCTACAGGGGGAGAGGTCCGTGAGAAGTATCATTTGGGTGATAATAAGATTCTTCTGGCGGTGGCCAATCAATGGACGGCGCGAAAAGGATTTGAGGACTACCTGACCTTGGCTTCCCGCCTGCCGCAGGGATATGTACTGGTTATGGTTGGCCTGACGGAGGCACAAATCAAGGCATTACCGGGAAATATCGTAGGGATTGGTAAGACGGAGAATGCGCAGGAATTGGCACAGCTCTATACAGCCAGCGTAGCACTTTTGAATCTTACCTACGAAGATAATTTTCCTACGGTGAATTTGGAGGCACTAGCCTGTGGCACACCGGTTATTACTTATCGCACAGGGGGAAGTCCTGAAGCAGTCGATGAAAATACGGGAATTGTGGTAGAAGTGGGAGATATCAACGCCGTTCTTAATGCCATCCCTAAAGTACAGCAACTGCAACGGGAACGATGTGTGCAGGTTGGCAAGGAGTACGATGCGGGGATGCGTCTTGGCAGATATCTGTCTTTGTATGACAAGATACATTCGAAATAAATTTCTTTGGTTGGCAATTATTGCCATGGATGGTATAATCAACAGAGAAACCTTCCGAAAAGAGAAAACATAAGCAGGAGGCAGTTATGTTAAATAATAAAACAATCTTAATCACCGGAGGAACCGGTTCCTTTGGTAAGGCATTTACCAAATATGTGTTGGAGCATTATGATCCCAAGAAGATCATCATATATTCCCGTGACGAGTTTAAGCAGTTTATGATGCAGAATGAATTCAAAGAGCATCTGTCCAAACTCCGTTTCTTCATCGGTGATGTGCGCGACAAAGAACGTCTGATGAGAGCCTTTGAGGGTGTGGATTATGTGGTGCATGCAGCTGCCATGAAGCAGGTACCTGCATGTGAGTACAATCCGGCAGAAGCCATCAAGACAAACATCAATGGCGCCCAGAATATTATCGATGCGGCTTTAGACTGTGGCGTAAAGAAGGTGGTTGCACTTTCCACAGATAAGGCAGTAAATCCTGTCAATCTATATGGCGGTACCAAGTTGGTTTCCGATAAATTGTTCATTGCAGCCAATGCGTACGCAGGCAGCAAGGACATCAATTTCTCCATTGTAAGATATGGTAATGTGGCAGGTAGCCGTGGCTCTGTCATTCCTTTCTTCCACAACTTGATGAAGCAGGGTAAGACAGAACTTCCCATCACTGATTATCGCATGACCCGTTTCTGGATCAGCCTTCGTCAAGGCGTAGAACTGGTGGTGAAGGCATTGGAAGAGGCCAAGGGTGGAGAAACCTTTATCTCTAAAATTCCATCCTTTAAAATTACCGATTTGGCGCAAGCAATGTGCCCCGGATGTACCATGCCTGAGGTAGGCATTCGCGAAGGTGAAAAATTACATGAAATTATGATTACCGTGGAAGATTCCATGACCACATACGAATACGACAAGCATTACATCGTATATCCTCAGATGGTTTGGAGCGAGAGCCGCAAGGCAGTGCCCACCGGTAAAAAAGTAGAAGAAGGCTTTTCCTATTCTTCCGACAACAATACAGTATGGTTGACTGTGGAAGAAATCAAAGAATTGTTGAAGGAAGTTGATTTAGAAAAATAAGCAGGAGAGTATCCATGAAAAAAGCTTTAATTACAGGTATTACAGGACAGGATGGCTCTTATTTGGCAGAGCTTCTGTTAGAAAAAGGTTATGAAGTGCACGGTATTACCAGACGTGCGTCCATCTCAAATACAGCCCGTATTGATCATTTGATTGCAGCAGGCAAAGTGAAATTACACGATGGCGATTTGACGGATTCTTCTTCCCTCATTCGTATCATCGGGTTGGTGCAGCCGGATGAAATTTACAACCTGGCGGCCCAGTCCCATGTGCAGGTATCCTTTGACGTTCCGGAGTATTCCGGTGATGTGGATGCCCTTGGCGTGCTCCGTGTATTGGAGGCAGTGAGAATCTTAGGACTTGTGGACAAGACCAGAATCTATCAGGCATCTACCTCTGAATTGTATGGTAAAGTGGAAGAAGTTCCCCAGAGCGAGACCACCCCGTTCCACCCCTACAGCCCCTATGCAGTGGCAAAGCAGTATGGATTTTGGATTACCAAGGAATATAGAGAAGCCTATGGTATGTTTGCTGTAAACGGTATTTTGTTCAATCACGAATCCGAGCGTCGTGGCGAGAATTTTGTTACCAGAAAGATTACCCTGGCAGCAGGCCGTATTGCGGAAGGATTGCAGGATCATTTGGAGCTGGGCAATATGGATTCCCTAAGAGACTGGGGCTATGCCAAGGACTATGTGGAATGTATGTGGATGATGTTGCAGCATGACACTCCGGAGGACTTTGTCATTGCTACCGGTGAGCAGCACACTGTCCGTGACTTCACGGAAAAAGCCTTTGCATACAATGGCATGACCATTCGTTGGGAAGGCGAAGGCGTGGAGGAAAAGGGATACGACGCGCAGACAGGGAAACTTTTGGTAAGTGTAAACCCTGCATGGTTCCGTCCTACAGATGTAGATAATCTTTGGGGAAATCCTACCAAAGCAAAAACAGTTTTGGGTTGGGACCCTCAGAAGACAAGTTATGAAGAATTGATACGCATCATGGCGCAGCACGACAGAGAATTGGCAAAACGCGAGGCGGCTGCAAAAAGAGCGTAAACAGGAAAACTGCCACGGCGAGCATCGGAAAACGGGCAAAGAGGGGCAGATTGAAACGAGGCACAACATGGAAAAGAATGCAAAGATTTATGTGGCGGGGCACCGGGGCATGGTGGGTTCCGCCATTGTGCGTGAATTAGAGCGACAGGGATATACGAACATCATTACCAGAACACATGCGGAATTGGATTTGTGCAATCAGGCTGCAGTGGATGCTTTTTTTGAGGCGGAGCGCCCGGAGTATGTATTTTTGGCAGCGGCCAAAGTGGGAGGCATTGTGGCCAATGCCCAGGCAAAGGCAGATTTCATGTATGACAACATGATGATGGAAATGAATGTGATACATGCCGCATGGAAAAATGGATGTAAAAAATTACAGTTCCTAGGGTCTTCTTGTATTTATCCCCGTATGGCACCTCAGCCCATGAAGGAGGATTGCCTGCTCACATCGGAATTGGAACAGACCAACGAGGCCTATGCTTTGGCAAAAATTTCCGGTTTGAAGTACTGTGCTTATCTCAATCAACAGTATGGCACGGACTTCATCAGCGTGATGCCCACAAATCTTTATGGTCCTAACGACAATTACCATCCCACCCATTCCCATGTATTGCCTGCGTTAATCCGCAGATTCCATGAGGCGAAGGAACAGGGGCTCCCCTCCGTGACCTGCTGGGGAGACGGTAGTCCTTTAAGAGAGTTTCTATATGTGGATGACCTGGCAAATCTCTGTGTGTTTTTGATGAACAATTACAGCGGAGACGAAGCAGTGAATGCCGGTACCGGCAAGGAATTGTCCATCAGGGAGTTGACTGAGATTGTGGCCAAAGTGGTGGGTTATCAGGGTGAAATCCTTTGGGATACCAGCAAACCCAATGGTACCCCCAGAAAACTTTTGGATGTCTCCAAGAGTGCGGCGCTGGGTTGGACCTATAAGACGGACTTGGAAGAGGGCATCCGCTTGTCCTATGAAGACTTTTTAAATAATCCCATGCGCGCCGAGCGATAGGAAGAGTACCCTCTTAGCGGATAAAACTTCAGAGGGCGACATAAAATAAAGAAAAATAAAGGGGTCTTACTGACCCCTTAAAATATGAATAAGGGAGAATTTTATGGGAAAATATTTTGGAACAGACGGCTTCCGTGGAGAAGCAAATCAAAACCTGACGGCGGAACATGCCTATAAAATCGGTCGCTTCTTGGGCTGGTATTATGGTGGCGAGGGCGAACGATGCAGGGTGGTAATCGGCAAGGATACCCGTCGGTCCTCTTATATGTTTGAATATGCCCTGGTGGCAGGACTGACTGCTTCCGGAGCAGATGCATACCTATTACATGTAACTACCACACCCAGTGTTTCCTATGTGGTGCGCACGGAAGGGTTTGACTGTGGTATTATGATTTCTGCCAGTCACAATCCCTACTTTGACAACGGGATTAAACTGATTAACGAAAATGGCGAAAAGATGGAGGAAGAAACCATCTTAAAGATAGAGGACTATTTGGACGGCAAGGTGCCTGAAGTGCCCTATGCAGAGCGTGACAGGATTGGATATACTGTAGACTATACTGCCGGCAGAAATCGATATGTTGGTTATCTGATTTCCTTGGCAACCCGTTCCTTCCGTGACAAAAAGGTGGGCTTGGATTGCGCCAACGGAAGTTCCTGGATGATTGCCAAGAGCGTATTTGATGCTTTGGGTGCAAAAACCTATGTTATCAATAACAATCCCGATGGTCTGAATATTAATACTGACTGTGGTTCCACGCATATAGAGGGATTGCAAAAATTCGTGGTGGAAAATGGACTGGATGTGGGATTTGCTTTCGACGGAGATGCAGATAGGTGTCTGTGCGTGGACGAGAAGGGGAATCTTGTAGATGGTGATGGCATCCTCTATGTTTGTGGTGTTTATATGAAGGAATGCGGAGAGTTGCCTCATAACAAAGTAGTCACCACGGTTATGAGTAATTTCGGACTGTATAAAGCCTTTGATGAAGCCGATATTGGATACGAGAAAACTGCCGTTGGAGACAAATACGTCTATGAAAATATGGCACAGAACGGTTATCGTTTGGGAGGCGAGCAATCCGGTCATGTCATCTTTAAAAAATATGCTACCACCGGAGACGGCATTCTGACCGCTCTGAAGGTGATGGAAGTGATGCTGGAAAGGAAAAGAACCCTGAGTGAACTTGCAGCCCCTTTCGTGGTATATCCTCAGGTACTGAAAAATGTGCGCGTGACAGACAAAGCCACTGTCAATGCAGACGAGGATGTGAGGGCGGCAGTGGAGAAGGTGACGATAGCCCTTGGCGATGACGGTCGTGTGCTGGTGCGCGAGAGTGGTACAGAACCTGTGATACGCGTTATGGTGGAAGCAGGAACTTTGGAAGAATGCCAGAAGTTTGTAGATGACATTGTGGATGTGATTGTGAAAAAAGGATATGTGGTAGAATCGTAGAACGTAGGCCCCATACAGGGGCCTATTCTAATATGATTAGGTAAATAATGTTGACGAATTCTCGATTATTTGGCAAAATGAATAAAGTGGTTTGTACAACTGTGCAGAGGAGGATTATCGTGAGTAAGGAAAAGAATAAACTTGAGATGCAAACAATATTAGAGGATTTGCAGCAGAATCACAATCACACATGGTATGAGGAGATTTATCAAAGAAATAAGGAATGGTTGCAGGACGTTGCTCTGTTTTATAGAGGCAACGAAATATCATACGGAAGTATGTTTGAAAAAATGCAGAAGTATGCGAGTGCCTTATCCTCGTACGGAATACGGGAAGGGGACGAGATTCCGGTTTGCTTACCCAATATGCCGGAGCTGGTTTATTTGCTGGGTGCTATTAGTATAATTGGAGCGAAAGCCAATATATTTGGCGCTGAGTTTGCAACGGATTACATAACGGAAATAATTGATGGTTGCACATGTGACCTTATATTTGTATTGGACGGTGTTTATTCTGAAATTGAGGAGGCAGTTAAAGCCTCTCGCGTCAAGAAGATTGTAATGTGTTCACTTGTAGATTCTTTGCCGGAAGGAAAGAATCCGTATGCAGAGTATGATGCACGACATGGAAAGATAAAAAGCACGCGTGAATTATTTCAGGAGCAAAATGAAAATATAATATCTGTGAACCAGTTCGTAGATATGAACAAGGAATATGGCGAAATAGAAGTGTCCCGATGCGGACTAGACGCGGAGTTTTTGGTTACATACACTTCTGGTTCAACAAATACCAATAGACCCAAGGCGATTGTCCATACGGTGAGAAGTCTAATTACGATTGGAAGATGCCATGATCCTGAAGTTCAGAAAACCACATCACTTAAGAATTTTACCATGCAGGCACACATTCCATCTCACTCAAATACAGATATTATTGCAAGTATCTCTGACGCGTTAATGCAGGGATCCAGATTGGCATTGGAACCCGTATATGATAAAGATTTCTTTATATTCACTTTGCTGATTAATAGACCAAGTTATATTGTTGCTACGAGAAGTTTTTGGATTGATACTGCGAAAAAGATTTTGATGGATCCGGAGTATAAAGGTGTTACATTACCATTTATCTTAATTGCGTTTGCCGTAGGAGAGCCGATGGAAATAAACGAGGAAAAGTTTATCAATCGCGCTTTGCGCAAAGCGAAGGCCGGAACAGACAAGATTCCTCTCCCGTTCTCTATTGTTGCTATTGGGGCTGCAGGCGGGGATTGTGAACATGGCGGCATATTTTATAATATTTTCCGCCAAATACAAAATTTGCGTCCTTCAAATTTAGCACATCATCAAGAACATGGTTTGATGCCTTTTGCTATGGTGGATGCGGCAATCCTTGATGAGAATGGAGCATACTGTAAACCATATGAACTTGGCAGACTTGTTGCAAATTCACCTTGCAATATGAAGTGTTACAAAAATAATCCTGAAGCGACAGAGTCGTTTTTTATAAAGGATGCAACCGGAAAAGTTTGGGGAGATTGTCGTGTGTATGGTTACATAGATGCACAAGGTGGCGTTCATATGAAGGGTAGAATCCCGGATAAGGCAGGAGATATTCCCGGTTTCAGAATTGCTGAAGTTATATTGCGAGATAGAAAGAATGTTCTTTCTTGTGAAGTGGTTGAGGTAGAGGGTTCCTATGTGGCGCATGTGGAACTTCAACCTTATGCTAAAATAAGTGAAACGGCATGTATTGACAGAGCAAAAATGAGATGTGAAAAAGCATTTGGAAAGTCTTTGATGGAGCGTATTCATTGGCGCGTTCGTTCGAATAAGGAGGCTTTCCCGCTTACTGCCTGCGGAAAGCGAAGCGCTAAAGCGCTGGTTGAAGAGGGCGTAAATAACGAGAACTAATACGGTGAAGCAAAATAAAACCACCCCTGATTTGGCGGGGCTTCGTAAAACAGTTATTTTGAAAAATGCTTGAAAACGACTGTTTTCAAGGGACGGCGTGACTTCGGTCACGCCGTTTCCTTTCCCGCCAACAGAACCACCGGCGTGTGTGGAGCAGTTCGGCACTTTTCGGAGCACCGAATCCGTGTCGGGTAGACCCGACATTTCTCAATATGGTCGAACAGTTTATTCAGTTGTTTATGTAGCGGCGAACCGCTGTGCCATTATTATACAGATAATGTGCTATGCCGTCAAGGTTGCGAAGCCCTCTCACTATATTCGGAATTTCAAAAGGTGAATTTCAACCGATGTAGAAAAATTCTCTCTACCTGTTAGGACGTTTTCAAGAGAAATATCAACGGGCAAAAAATAATTCTGTCCAACCTGGGCAGAATTTTCAAAATCCACTTCCGACCAAGTTGGTTGGAAGTCTAAATCCGCACTTCTGTCCAAATTGGACAGAAGTAAAAAAGCCAACTTCAACACAAGTTGTGTCGAAGTCAAAAAAGCACATCTGCGCAACTTGCAGAGAAGTCTGTCTTCAACTTCTGCACAGGTTGTGTAGAAGTTGAATTTGCCTCAAGACAAAAAGCAAGGCACTAACTCTTTGCGGTTAGTGCCTCTGTTGTTGTTCGATTTTTGGTGTATGGTAAATGTCTTGCTTTAGATTGTCGTTTACTTCAGTCGTAATTTAATTGTAAATATTTTTGGAATGTTTCCAGCAAGATATTGACTTTAATCGTAATTATGATTATAATATTATTGAGTTATTATAATCGAGGTGAGTGTATGGATTACATGACTGAACTCACCGCTATTGCAAAAACGCATGGCGGAATTATTGAAACGAAAATAGCAGCGCAACGCGGCATCTCCAAGGCGATGCTTTATAAGTTGTGCAAAGAAGATAAAATCCATCGTATTGTAAAAGGCCAGTACATTCTTCCCGATGATATGCAGGATGAATTATTGGCAATCAGTAACCGTTCAGAAAGAATCATTTTTTCTCACGAAACAGCTCTTTACCTTCACGGAATTTCTGACCGTACTCCATTTGAGCATACGGTTACTGCACCGTCCGGTTGTATCCCTTCTGCGGCAATTAAATCTGAATGCAAAGTGTATTATATCAAGCATGAATTGTTTGAACTTGGCAAAACAACGCTGAGAACACCTGCTGGAAATGATGTTCCTGCATATGATCTTGAACGCACTATTTGTGATGTTATTCGTA
>CAJGCP010000002.1 GCA_904501885.1 uncultured Acetatifactor sp.
GTACTTCTTCAAACGGTTTTCTCCTGATGAAGAATTTTTGAAGGCATATTATCCGTTTTTTTATCGTCATAAATGGCTTAGCCCTGTGGGGAATTTATGGCGCGCGGTGCGAGGGGTTTTGGTACATCCCGGTGTGCTGTTGCGAGAGTGGAAGCAGATATGGCGCAAGGGAAAAGAGTAGATAAGAAAGTGTGACAGACAATGGCAACAAAGAAGTATTATGCGGTAAAGACAGGAATGGTAACCGGGATATTACAATCCTGGGAGGAATGTAAGGCATCCGTAACGGGATATCCCGGAGCTGAATACAAGGGATTTGCCACCATGAAGGAAGCGTCAGAGTATCTGGGGATTCCCTGCCCGGAGGAAACTGCAAATGCAGAGGAAACGGGGACGCTATCCGCAGGATCGATGAAATCTTCGTCACTGAGCGAAAAGAAGCAACCACCGAAGATAGAGGTACCTTCGGATACATTACTCGTGTATGTAGATGGTAGCTACGATGATGCCATCAAAAAGTATGCCTTTGGTTGCGTTTTTCTATTGCCGGATGGTCGTATTTATACAGAATTCGGCAACGGGGACAGAGAACAATCCCTACAACACAGAAATGTCACCGGTGAAATGCTGGGGGCGATGTATGCAGTGAAGACCGCTATGTGGAATAAGTATCCCAAAGTTGAAATTCGCTATGATTATGAAGGAATCGAGAAGTGGGTGACGGGAGAGTGGCGTTCCAAGACAGAACTGACGGCTCTTTACGCGTCTTCTATGCGGGAGTGGTCGAGAGATATTCAAGTTACTTTTACCAAGGTAACTGCCCACTCCAATGTTTATTACAATGAGTTGGCGGATAAAATGGCGAAACGGGGATTGGAAGAAGCGGATGGCGTGCCGAAGGTGCGGGCATTGGAGGACATGAAACTTTGGAACGAATGAGACTCAATAAATATCTTGCCCATGCGGGAGTTTGCTCTCGAAGAGATGCGGATGTGCTGATTGCCCGGGGGAATGTGTTGGTGGATGGGCATCTTCCCAGCCCGGGAGAGCAGGTGGGACCGGAAAATATGATCACAGTGAACGGGAAGGTCATAGAAAAGTCCGGGCAGCCTGTGGTGTTGGCTTTTTATAAACCGGTGGGTGTTACCTGTACAGAGAAGGATGCCCATGCTGAAAAAGTCATTGCTGATATGGTAAAATATCCCAAGCGGGTCACCTACGCCGGACGGTTGGACAAAGATTCCGAGGGACTGTTGTTGCTCACGGATGATGGAGATTTGATACAGGCCATGATGAAGGGCTCCGCAAACCATGAAAAAGAATATGTGGTGCGGGTGGAAAAGGAAGTCACCACAGAGTTTGTGGAAAAAATGAGCAGTGGCGTATATTTGAAAGATTTGGGTGTTACCACCAGACCCTGCAAGGTAGAAAAGGTAGGGAAATTTACTTTCCGTATTACTTTGACCCAGGGACTCAACCGGCAGATACGTCGCATGGCGAAGGCTTGCGGCAATCAGGTCACAGCATTGAAAAGAGAGCGGGTAATGCACATTACTCTGGGAAGTTTAAAACCCGGAACTTATCGGGAATTGCCTTTAGAGGATGTGGAGAGATTATATCGTGATTGTGGAATCTCAAGGCAATCATAATGTGACGTTTTATATTGGAAATTAGGAAGCAGCGTAAGTTGCAGATGTTAGAAATGATATAAGGACTAGATTAAGAATGAATGATAATCATCAGACGCCGAAAATAGACAGAATGAAATATTTGGTGGAATTGCTCAACGAAGCATCCAGAGCTTACTATGCACAGGATGTGGAAATTATGAGCAATTTGGAGTACGACACTCTTTACGATGAACTCCTTGCTTTGGAGCAGGAAACAGGTGTTGTTTTTGCCAATTCTCCCACCGTTAAAGTGGGATATGAGGTGGTGGAAGAGTTGCCAAAGGAAGCGCACCCCAGTCCCATGCTTTCGTTGGATAAGACAAAGAGCAGGGAGGAACTGAGAGAGTGGCTGCAGGGCAAAGCAGGTGTGCTCAGTTGGAAATTGGATGGGCTTACCATCGTCCTTACCTACCGTGAGGGCAAACTTGTGAAGGCGTTGACCCGAGGCAATGGTGAAGTGGGAGAAATCGTCACCGGAAATGCTAAGACTTTTGTGAATTTGCCTATGAGCATTCCCTATCAGGGAGAACTGGTACTGCGTGGAGAGGCAGTTATCAGTTATTCTGATTTTGAAAAAATCAATGCCCGCATCGAAGATGTGGATGCAAAATATAAGAATCCCAGAAATTTGTGTAGCGGATCTGTGCGTCAATTGGATTCCAAGGTGGCGGCAGAGCGTAGCATCCGCTTCTATGCTTTTTCTATGGAGACCATGTCTTATGATGCTAAGACTGGTGCGACACCCGGGGATGTAGAGAATGGGGGCGAGCAGCCGACCCTTGTTACCCGTACCGCGCAAATGGACTTTTTGGCGGCGCAGGGATTTGAAGTGGTGGAACATTTCTTAGTGACGGAGGACACCATTTGGGAGCAGATGGATGAATTTGCCCGAAAGATTGCAACCTTTGACATCCCTTCTGACGGATTGGTACTGACCTATGACGACATTGCTTATGGCATATCTTTAGGAAGAACGGCCAAGTTTCCCCGTCATTCCATTGCTTTTAAATGGGCGGATGAAAAGAAGGAGACGGTGTTACAGGAGATTGAGTGGAGTGCCAGTCGTACCGGCTTGATCAATCCTGTGGCCATATTTGAGCCGGTGGAATTGGAGGGAACCACAGTCAGCCGCGCTTCTGTACACAATGTCAGCATCTTGGAAGGGCTGCGACTGGGCATCGGGGACCGGATTACGGTATACAAAGCAAATATGATTATCCCCCAGATTGCAGAGAATCTGACGGGAAGCGGCACGGTGGAAATTCCTGCCCGGTGTCCTGTATGTGGCGGAGAAACGCAGATAAAACAGGTCAGCGATGTGAAGTCTCTATACTGCATCAATGAGGAATGCCCGGCAAAGAAAATCAAAGCATTTACGCTGTTTGTCAGCCGCAATGCCATGAATATGGAAGGTCTTTCCGAAGCTACCTTGGAGAAATTTATTGAATTGGGATATTTGCATGAATTTGCAGACTTGTTCCGTTTGGACAGATACAAGGAACAGATTGTATCTTTAGAGGGATTCGGAGAGAAGTCCTATCAAAACCTGATAGAGAGTGTGGAACAGGCCAGAAATACCACCTTACCCCGTCTTATTTTTGCGTTAGGCATCGGTGGGATTGGCGTGGCCAATGCTAAAATGTTAAGCAAACATTTCCATCACGATTTTGATGCCATGCGGCGGGCGGATGTTTTGGAACTGAGTGCCATAGAGGGCGTGGGAGAGGTGATTGCAACCACTTTCGTGGAGTATATGCAACAGCCTGCCAATCAGGCCATCATGGACCACTTATTAGAGGAAATAAACATAGAAATTCCTGTCGTGGAAGAAGGGAGTCAGACGTTGGATGGCATGAATTTTGTCATAACAGGTTCTTTAGTGCATTTTGAGAATCGAGACCAACTGAAGGAACAGATTGAGCAAAAGGGCGGTAAGGTAACGGGTAGCGTAACAAGCAAAACCACCTGCCTCATCAACAACGATGTAACCAGTTCTTCTTCCAAGAACAAGAAGGCAAAGGAACTGGGGGTTCCCATTCTTTCGGAGGAAGAATTCCTTGAAAAATTTATGAATTAGAAGTAAGATATAGGGGTGTTTATATCACAAATGATTTGGTGATGTAGATGCTTATGAATGTGAGCAGAAAGGGTAGTAGCCATGCCGATTAAGACACAGAGCGATTTGCCTGCAAAGGAAATACTGGAAAATGAAAATATATTTGTGATGGATGAATTCCGTGCAATGCACCAGGACATCCGTCCTCTTCGTGTGCTGATTTTGAACAACATGCCCATTAAGCAGGATACGGAGCTGCAACTTTTGCGTGCTCTTTCCAACACCCCCCTGCAGGTGGATGTGACCTTTATGAATGTGAAAAGCCATGTATCCAAGCACACAGCGGCAAGTCACCTGAATAAATTCTATACCACTTTGGACGACATCAGGCATTTGAAGTTCGACGGAATGATTGTGACCGGAGCTCCGGTAGAAGATGTATCCTTCGAGGAAGTGGACTATTGGGATGAGTTCTGTGAAATTTTGGATTGGGCAGAAACCCATGTGACATCCACCCTTCATATTTGCTGGGCGGCACAGGCAGGATTCTATCATTATTACGGAATCAATAAAAAGATGCTGCCTCAGAAACTGTTTGGCATCTATGAACACAAGGTGCATAACCGCAAAATTCCCTTGGTAAGAGGTTTTGATGATGTTTTTTTGGCACCCCATAGCCGTCATACTGAGACCAATGCGGCGGACATCCATGCCTGCAAAGATTTGACTGTGTTGGCAGAATCTGATGACGCAGGGGTTTTTCTGGCAATTGCAGAAGAAGGAAAGAAGATTTTTATTACCGGACATCCGGAGTATGACAGATATACATTGAACAATGAGTATTTCAGGGATTTGAATAAGGGGTTACCCATTCAGGTTCCTCACAATTACTATCCGGAAGACAATCCGGAGAACAAACCATTGCTCCAGTGGCGCTCCCACAGCAATAATTTGTACAGTAACTGGATCAATTACTACGTATATCAGGTAACACCGTACGATTTGTCATAATCGGTAGGTGTGTCAGATGGTTGAATTGTGAAACGATAGGAGGAAGAAAATATGAAGAAGATTAGAATGATTGCGGTACTTTGCGCGTGTGCCATGCTGTCCACAGCCTGTGCACAGGTGGAGGCTCCTGTTATTGTAGATATGGAAGACGTGGCAGCATCTTTGTTTGGAGAGACAGAAGGAAACTCTGATAAAGAGGATAAGAAAGTAGCCGAAGAGGCTTCTAAGGAAGATGAGAAGGCTGATGCCAATGATAAGGCAGACAAGTCTGACAAAACGGATAAATCCGATAAAAATGATACGGGAAAAGAGGATGGATTCCGGTTCGCAGATGTAAAGGGGTTGAAGTTCATCTACAGTGGTGCCGGTTGGCGTACTGAATTAGAAATCGACCAGAATGGTAAGTTTACGGGTATTTATCAGGATTACGATATGGGCAAAAAAGGGGACGGATACGAGGGCGTAGTATATTACAGCCAATTTACCGGAGAGTTTACAAAACCTGAAAAGGTAAACGATACTACATATTCCGTTCAGGTGAAGAATGTTAAATATCCCCTGGGACAGTCCAAAAAGATTGTGAACGAAACACTTTATGCGTACAGCAAAGCGCCCGGTGTGGATGGAAGCAAGATGTTTTATTTTTACCTCCCCGGCACAAAATACGGAGCTTTGCCCAAGGAGTACATCGAGTATGTGGAGTCGGTGGATGCCAACCTTTTGAAAAAGGATACCATCAAGTTCTATGGTTTGTATCATAAGGGCGAGGGGGAAGGCTTCATAGGCTATGAGATAGAGTCAGATTATGCTAAGGCTGAGAAGATTTTGAAGGAAGCCAATGCTGCAGTGATGACGCTGAAAACCGAACGCGCAAAAGCGAAAACTCAGCAGGAAGTGAATATGCTGACCTATGAAATGTACCAGGAATGGGATGTGGCATTGAACCATGTATGGAGTATTTTAGAGGATACATTGGACGAAAAAACATATGCGAAGGTCTTTAAGGAAGAGCAGAAATGGATTGAAGAAAAGCGCGCCATGAAGAAGAATGTGAAGACAAAGTTTAGTGGCGTGTATATGGTTCCGTATATCATGTATAGCGAAGCTGCAGAAATGACAGAAGAAAGAGCATATGAATTATTGGAGTACTTGAAATAAATCAAACATGGCAGTGCAAGATAAGATGATAAATATTGCGTTTTGTGATGATGATAATTCTATATTAAATGAAATAAGCGGGTTGCTTACAAAGTACTGTGCGCAGAGCGAGAAGGAGATAAGGTATCGGTTTTTTCATAGTCCCTTGGAACTGATGGCGGAGGTCGAAAAAGGCACCCGCTTTGATGTATTGTTTCTCGATATATTGATGCCGGGTCAGTTCGGTATCGATGCGGCCATGGAGATTCGCAAGACGGATGAGAATGTGAAAATTATTTTCCTGACGTCTTCTGCAGAATATGCAGTACAATCGTATTCGGTGGGGGCGTATTATTACCAGATGAAACCCATCGAGGAAGAGACGTTCCTAAAATTGTTGGACTCCGTATTGGGCACCTGTGAAAATGAGCATGAAAAGAGTCTGATATTGCGTTGTAAGAATGGAATTACCCGTGTGGATTTGCGACAACTGATGTATTGTGAGGTCATGCACCGCACAGTATTTCTCCATTTGGATCATGGAAAAGTCTATGAGAGTGTGGGGACTTTGGACGAGTTACATCGGGAGGTCGCTTCCTATGATTGCTTTATCAGACCACACCGTTCTTACCTGGTCCACTTAGGTTACATAAGTAGCATAAATTATCGTGGGATTGTGATGTCTGACAATACGGAAATACCCATTCCACGCGGAAAATATCATGAAATTAAGGATGCATTTTTGGAGTATGCCTTCCGGAATGGGCAGGTGATATTATGATGAATGCGATTTCTTTGCAGAATGGAACGGCGGTTACGATATTTGGTTGTATTTTGGCGGCATCTTTTAGTGGCGCCTTGTCCTGTGGCAGACAGAAAAAACAGGTAGCAGTGGGATGTGTTATCATTTTGCTGTTGCAAGCTGTAACTTTTGGGATGTGGGATTTTGAAACAGTGCGGATGATTTACCCGGTGTTGATTCATTTTCCGTTGTTCTTGTTGCTGTGCCTTATAACGAAAAAGGTTGTGATTTCGTTGATATCTGTTATGACGGCATATGTGTGCTGTCAGCTTCGTCGCTGGTTTGCGCTGGTGATTGTAGCAGTTCTCCCTGTGGGTGAGGCGGCGCAGGATATAGTGGAGTTGTGTCTGACAGTGCCTCTTGTAATATATATATTGTTAAGGGTATCTCCTGCAGTGCGGAAACTGGAAGGGTATTCTGTGAAGCGGCAATGGCAGTTTGCAGTTGTGCCGATTTTGTATTATTTGTTTGATTATCTTGCCATCGTATACACAGATTTGTATTATCAGGCATCTCCGGTTGCACTGGAGTTTATTCCATTCATCTGTTGTGCTTCGTATTTGGGCTTTCTTGGATATAATGCGGCGGAAGAAAAGAAATACATGGAGCAGCAGCTGATCAAAGATTATCTAGATGTGCAGCTTGGCCGGTCTGTGCGAGAACTTCAGGAACTTAGGGAAATCCAAGAACTGACGAAGCAGCATCGTCATGATATGCGCCATCATTTGCAGTATTTGTCTGCCTGCATAGAGAATGGACAGTATGATACGGCACAGAAATACATCGGAGACATTTGCAACCAGGTGGAGGCCCTTAGTGTGAAGCGCTATTGCGAGAATGAAGAGGTGAATCTGATTCTTTCTTCTTTTGCCGGACGCGCGCAGAAAGATGGAATTAGATTGGAGGTAAGATGTGTTCTTCCTGAGATTGTGTCTGTGTCCGACAGCGACTTGTGTGTGATGTTATCCAATGCTTTGGAAAATGCTGTTCATTCTTGCAATCGAGCAGCAGAGAACGGGAATGGTCAAAAGCAGCAGATTAGTGTGCAACTGTTTGAACGTGAGAAGAAATTATTTTTAGAGGTTGTCAATCCCTGTGCCACGGATGTGGCGTTTGAAAATGGCGTGCCGGTTTCCAAAGAACCGGGACATGGCATCGGCGTACAAAGTATCTGTGCTATTGTAGATAAATATCATGGTATTTATAGTTTTCAGGTGCAGGAGGGACAATTTATTTTGCGTCTTTCCTTATAAAAATTATGCTTTTAAGATGTCCTCAATCGTACTGACGATTGGGGACATTTTCCGTGCGTTTCATACGGGTTGGTTCCGTTTTGTGTTTTGGAAGCATATAATCTTGTCATACATATGTCAGAAGAAATCTGACGCCCGATAGGAGGAAATTATTATGAAGAAATTGGTTTCACTTGTCTTGGCAACTGTAATGTGCCTGAGCATGGTAGCATGTGGTGGCGTGGATAAACAGCCCGCTATTGATGCCTTTAACAATGCAAACGGAGCATTTACCGAATTGGCTAATGCGATGAACGAGAACCTCGATTTGTACTCTGAGGAGTTTGTTGATGTAATGATGCAGATGTCTGCTTCTTTGGCAGAGTGCAAGGCTCTTTTGGAAAGTGACCAGGAATTGACAGAAGAAGATGTAGCTGCATTGGTTTCCAACTTGAATGACATCGAAGCATGGGTTGCTGATGCTACAGGATTGGCAGAGGAAGAAGCTGCAGCAGAGGAAGTAGTAGAAGAGGAAGTAGTAGCAGAGGATGTTGTTGTAGATATGGATGCTGCAATCGAAGTCTTCAACGGACTTACTACCGCTTTTGATGCAATGGCAACGGAAGTAAATAACAATGCAGATGCATTCAGCGAGGAGTTCATCGATGAGATGATCGCTATGAGCGAAGTTTTGGCAGAGTGCAAGGCTGGTTTGGAGAGCGGCGTTGAACTGAGCGAAGAAGAGTATGTTCAGTTGATCGAAGTATTTGTTCAGATCGAAGAGTGGTTGGCTGCTGTAGAGAGCGAGGTTTGGGGTTAATTCACCCGAGTCCATATACAAAGAAATGTAAGGAGGAATTTTACGATGAAAGACAATAATAATGTAGTTCGTTTTTTGTTAACCTTTTTCCTTGGTTGGATTGGTAGCTTGATTATTAACCATTCTACCCTGAAACCCGAAGGATATACATCAAGAACCGGTGCTTACATTTTCCTGACTGCCATTACCTTTGGCATTTATGCATTGGTGGCATCTATCTGCAATCTGAGCTTTGATCCCAACAAGGCGAAGAATATCGGTTATAAAAAAGATTAGTTTCATAGAAACAGAAAGAAGTGAAGAATATGAGAAAGACCAAGATTTTACTAAAGAATCTTTCGATGGCTTTGGTACTTTCTTTGGTGCTTTCCGGATGTCAAGTTCCTGGCGAGCCTGCAGATGTGGTTCCCTCATCTGTTGTAGTTAGCCAGGAATCATTGGCTGT
Source organism: uncultured Acetatifactor sp. (assembly GCA_904501885.1). Taxonomy (GTDB): domain Bacteria; phylum Bacillota; class Clostridia; order Lachnospirales; family Lachnospiraceae; genus Acetatifactor. The sequence continues at coordinate 9,174 of CAJGCP010000002.1, forward strand.
GGAAGAAGTATCGAGTGAAGTAGAAGAGTCTGATGAAGTACCGGAAGAATCCGGAGTTATGGAAGAATCCGATGTTGTTGATGAGTCCATTGTTATGGATGAGTCAGAGACAATGAATGATGAAGAGGAAGAAAAGGCTTCCGTTCCTGCTACGACAGTGTCCGCCATTCCTGCATGGATTGGGTATGTTCTCGATGTAGAAGAATATAAGAATGGACATCCTGATTTGCAGAGAGTGTTTGGAAATGATACGGCAGCTTATGTGAATCATTTCCTTACCATTGGTGCTCGCGAGGGCAGAACAAAAGGCGTATTGTTTAATCCCATCGCTTATGCGTCAGCATATACCGATATTGCGGCAGCATACGGAAATGATATAAATGGAATCATTGAACATTACATAGCAATAGGTAAGAATGAAGGCAGAACACAGGGTACAGCTGCCGGATTCAGAGATATGGAGGCGAAGAATCAATTCGCAGCATCCAACTATCCTACCAGTGGTGGTAGCAGTGCACCCGCTGCGACAACAGCACCCACTGTGGCACCGGGCGAATCTACTGCGGCCCCCACCGCAGTACCCACGCCCGCACCTACATCTACTGCGGCACCTACGGCAGAACCTACTGCAGAACCTACTGCAGAACCTACCGCGGAGCCTACTTTGGCACCTACGGCAGAGCCTACAGCGGAGCCCACAGCAGAGCCCACCGCGGAACCTACAGAGGCACCCACTGCAGAGCCCACAGCAGAACCTACAGCTGAGCCTACTGCAGAGCCTACTGCAGAACCCACTGAGGCGCCTACGACCGCACCTACTTTGGCACCTACCAGAGAGCCGAACAACGATTTGCTCTTTATTGATTTCAATGAGTTTGAATTGGGCAAAGGTATGGATGACCTTAGCGGTACAAACTGGACCGGAGAGGGAAGTAGCTATACGGAAAGAATCCGTATTGTAGCAAAGAATAATTTCTTTGATGGAGCACAGGATGGCGATCTTTGCATAGAGATGGAACCATTTACCAGTACAAGCAATAGATATCAATTATGGAGCCGGGTGAAATTGAATCGTGAAGTAAGACCTGCTGTGATTAGCTCTGGTACAGAGAATACCTACCTTGTAGTTGAAATGGATATAGCGGCAAAAGGCTGGGCATACAGAGGATTTGAAATAGGATTCAATACTGATACCGCATTAAGAAATGATTGGATGAAATACACTTTGTATGCTGATACATTTACTCATAACACCAGTAAAAGTGATGTTCCTTCTGAGGAGTCCCGTCAAAGGGCGACCCTCGGTGAATGGGGACACCTGAAAGCGGTGGTTAACAGACAAACCGGTAAGATCAGTTATTATTGGAATGGCCAGTTAGCGGTGGAAAATATGTCTGCGCTCCGCAATACAACAGTATATGACAATGTAGGAAATATCCAGTTTGCAGCCAACTATGTATTATCTGGGGACGAGACGTCAGATGCCAGATACTATGTTGACAACATCAGAGTCTATTACGAGGAGCAGGATCCCTCGATGACTGCACCTACCGCAGAGCCTACAGCGGCGCCCACCGAGGCACCTACCGTAGCACCCGTTACGGAAGTGTTCTATATCAATGAGAACTACGATGCATATAATGCGGGCACCCAGTTTATCGCAACAGGTGGAGAAAAATGGGCAGCTACCCAGAACAAAAGCGTTTATGGTGAGTACGCAAAGGTTGTCAACAAGGCGGATGTTTTTGCCGGTGCAGAAGCAAACGATAAAGTAATGGAACTGAATTTCCTGCATGAGGGAGCAGATGCTCCCGGCAGTGGAGAAAACGTGATTTTCCGTATGGAGTTGAATGCAGAGGATCTGGTTGCTTTTGACGATACTGTAACAACAAACAAGTATGCAGTTGTAGAGATGGATCTGGCGGTAGCCGGTACTTCCGAAAAGACGAAGGGATACCATATCTACCTGTGCCGGGCAGGTGGCGCTGAGTCTACCGGCAGATTCGTGTTGTATGATACGGAACTGTACCGGTACAACGCTTTTCTCGAGCCCGTAACTACCGGTGGAACGAATACCAAGGGTGAATTTGTACACCTTAAGGTAGTCATTGACAGAACCACCCAAAGATACAGCATTTTCTGGAATGGTGTATTGTTAGAACAGAATCTTTTAAGCATATGGAATACTGCGAATCTCGGCAGCATCGAGTTTATTCTTCCTTGGGAAGCAGAAGGCGTGGATTCCAAGTTGTATGTGGATAACGTGAAGCTGTATGTGACGGACGCGAATGAATAACATCAAGGTTTATCAGCAGTAAAATAAAAAAGTTTTTTTACAGACCTTTTTTGATGTAATGTATTCTATACGTGATACTTATTATAAATATAAGGGAAATATTGAAATCAGAGCTTGATTGTGATACACTAAATGCATTGCATCAGGCTCTATTTTAATGGAACATAAGGAGATAGAATCGATTATGAAATTAGGCATTGTTGGATTACCCAATGTAGGAAAAAGTACATTATTTAATTCTTTGACAAAGGCGGGAGCAGAATCTGCAAATTACCCTTTTTGTACCATAGATCCCAACGTGGGTATCGTGGCTGTGCCCGACGAGCGGTTGAAATTGTTGGGCGATTTATATCACTCTAAGAAGGTAACTCCGGCAGTGATTGAGTTTGTAGATATTGCAGGTCTGGTTAAGGGCGCTTCCAAAGGTGAGGGCTTAGGAAACCAGTTCCTGAGTAATATTCGTGAGGTGGATGCGATTGTTCACGTGGTACGTTGCTTTGAGGATACCAATGTGATTCATGTGGACGGCAGCGTGAATCCATTGCGTGACATTGAGACCATCAATCTGGAACTGATTTTCTCTGATCTGGAGGTGCTGGAAAGACGACTTCCCAAGGTTGCCAAAGCAGCCAGAATGGACAAGACCCTGGGCAAGGAACTGGCGTTGCTTGAGAGAATCAAAGCCCATTTGGAAGGCGGTAGCATGGCTAAGTCGCTGGAACTTCAGGATGAGGACGAGGCTGCTTTGATGAAGGAATTTAATCTTTTGACTTCTAAGCCTGTGATTTATGCTGCGAATGTGGCAGAAGATGATCTGATGGATGACGGCGCATCCAACGCTATGGTAGAAGAAGTGAGAACATTCGCAAAAGAAGAGCAGAGCGAGGTGTTTGTTATCTGCGCACAAATTGAGCAGGAAATCTCTGAACTTGATGACGATGAGAAGATGATGTTCCTGGAGGATTTGGGGCTGTCTGAGTCCGGTTTGGAGAAGCTGATCAAGGCAAGTTATCATATCTTGGGACTTATGAGTTATTTGACTGCCGGTGAAGATGAGACCCGCGCGTGGACTATCAAAATCGGCACGAAAGCACCTCAAGCGGCAGGAAAGATCCATTCTGACTTCGAACGTGGATTTATTAAGGCTGAGGTGGTGAACTATAAGGATTTGTTGGAGCAGGGTTCCTTGTCTGCAGCTAGAGAAAAAGGCCTGGTTGGTATTGAGGGCAAGGAATATGTAGTGCAGGATGGAGATGTGATTCTCTTTAGATTTAACGTTTAGGAGTAAGAAACTATGAATATGGCTCAGTGGAATCCATATTTTTTGTGGGGAGCAATTGTCCTTTGCGTGGCAGCGTTAGCGAAGGATATTGTAACCACAATAAAGAAGAGCAAAGAAGAAAAGAAGCCGGAAAAGAAGGCAGGGAAGAAATCGGCAAAAAAAGCCGGGATGAAGGCTGCAGTAGCCAGCGAAATGTCAGATAAAACTTATTATATTATACTGGCTGTGCTATTACTTGTGGCATTCTTTATCCGTGCATATAAGTTTGGAATCGTTCCGGCGGGATTCAATCAGGATGGTGCCATGGCGGCTGTGGATGCCAAGGCGTTGGCAGAGTACGGCACAGACAGATATGGAATGTTCCGCCCGGTGCATTTGACGGCATGGGGGTACGGACAGATGAGTTCCCTATTGTCCTACATGATGGCATTTTTCATTGACCTGTTTGGATTTAGTGCGGGTATTGTGCGATTTCCCATGTTGCTCATGAGCATGGTGGGTATTGTTGGTTTGCATTTCTTTGTCAAGGACGTGTATGGTAAGAATTTGTCTTTGGCAGTGTTGTTTTTTGCAGCCATCAACCCTTGGCACATAATGCAAAGCCGTTGGGCACTGGATTGTAATCTGTATCCCCACTTTTTTATGCTGGGCGTATTCCTGTTGAACAGAGGAATTCTACAGGAAAAGAAAAAATATGTGTATTTTTCTATGGTGTCCTTTGGACTTTGTATGTATTGCTATGGCGTTTCTATTTATACCTTGCCGGTCTTTTTGATTGCGGCATGCGCCTATCTGTTGATTTCGAAAAAACTGAACTGGAAGCAGGTTTTGATTTCGGCAGGTATCTATTTGCTGGTGGCTTGGCCCTTCATTTTGACCATGATGGTGAATTTCTTCCAGTGGGAGACCATTAACACCCCGTTCTTTACCATTGCTTATTTCCCTTACAGTCAGAGAAGCAGTGACATTTTGTTTTTCTCAGGCAATATCGGTGTGCAACTGGGACAGAATGTGCAGTCTTTGTTGAATACCACATTCCGCCAGAGGAAGGATTTGCCCTGGAACGATGTGTATCATTTCGGAACCATGTATCTGTTCTCCATGCCCTTTGTGATATTGGGTATTGTTGATTTCTTTAAGAATCATCGCAAGAAAACGGGGGCGGTTTTGGCATTTATATTCCTGTGTACCGGTATTTGGGCCGGTCTGACCACCAATGGAGTAAATGTTAATCGTATCAACATTGTATATTACCCGATTATCATCATGGGTGGATTGGGTATCGGCTATTGTGCAAAAAGGATTCGTTATGCAAAATGGGGCGTGATAGCAGTATATGTATTGGCTTTTGTGATGTTTTCGAACACGTATTTCACGAAAACGGCAGACGATTTGTCGGGACATTTCTTCGGTAACTTCAGTGAGGCTGTAACCTATGTGAAGGATGCTCCGGTGGATAAGGTATATATTACGGCAGATAGTCAGTATACAGGCGCATCCAATGTTTCTGAGATTCTGACCCTGTTCTTCCATGAGACAGACGCAGAGTACTATCAAGGTAAAAAGGAAATTCCCGGCTGGCTTCCGTTCTGGCAGAGATATAAATTTTCCAGCATCGGAAATTTGACCATTGACCATTCGGAAAATGCGGTTTATGTGGTGCGGGACTATGATTTGGCATATTTCCCTACAGATATGTATGAGATTGTACCATTTGAGGGATATCCGATGGCCCCCAAGTATTATGTGGTGAGAAAGCGGTAAGAAAATATTAATGGATTGAAAGAAGATATGCTGTAAGCAAAAGGATGCATTCGAGTTGTCTAACGAAGTAATGCGTAGGAAGGAATGATGAATGATGGGCGTAAAAGATATTGCTTTCCCCAATTTAGGTATTTATTTGGAAAATGTACCAAAGTCTATTAGTGTCTTTGGGTTTGAAATTGCTTTTTATGGGATAATCATATTTCTTGGTGTTTTGGCGGGCATCCTGGTGGCTGCTAAAATTGCCAAAATCACGGGACAGAATCCGGACACTATATGGGATATGGCTACCTACTGTGTGATTTTTTCTATCATGGGAGGTCGTCTGTATTATGTGATTTTTTCCTGGGAATATTACAAGGATAATTTTTGGCAGGTGTTTAATCTGCGGGCCGGAGGCATGGCCATATATGGAGCGGTAATTGCCGGATTCCTGACGGTGTTTATTTACTCTAAGGTGAAAAAATTAAATGGTTTGTTGTTGCTTGATACGGTAATGCCCAGTTTGATTTTAGGACAGGCCATTGGTCGTTGGGGCAATTTCTTCAACCGTGAAGTGTTTGGGGAATATTACAATGGATTTTTGTCCATGCAGTTGCCCATTGCAGCAGTGCGGGCGAAGGATATTTCCGAGACCATTCGTGCCAATATTCCGGAAGGCGCCAACTATATCAACGTGCATCCTACCTTTTTGTATGAGAGTTTATGGAACCTGATGGTATTTGCAGTTTTGCTTTTGTACCGCAAGTACAAGAAGTTTGACGGTGAATTGGGACTTCTGTATTTGGCAGGATATGGGCTGGGTAGATTTATTATTGAGGGTATCCGTACAGACACCCTGTTTATCCCGGGAACCACAATTCCTGTGTCACAGGTTCTGGCGCTGGTGATGTTGGCAGGTGCCGTTATCATTGACGTGGTGGTGCGAATCCGAATGGGGAGAAAACAGGTTTCCTGCGAAAAGGCAGAGTAGTGACGCAAAAGTATAGAAGATAGCAAAAGATAGGAAACGGAGGACTGAAACTGTCCTCCGTTTTTTGATGCATCATTATGTGATTGAAACATTTTTGGAACCGCTATGCGGTTCTTTTTATTTTGCAACCGGATACTCGTTGCAAAGCAGACGATAAGGGGCCTCGTCTTCCTCGATGGTGGGAAATCTTCCCACGGGAGGATTGAAACGGTTGTCTGTGTTATCGTCGTTGCACTGACTTACTTCTCCTAAGAGAACAGGACCGGTGCCTTCTTCTACGGCAAAGTCATGATACATTCCCTGGGTAATCCAAATGCTTTCGCCGGGGGTGAGCTTCACTTGTGTACCGGCAGGCACGGTGAAGGAACGACCGTCCATATGTACGGTGACATCGGATTCGTAATCGATTTCCTCGTTGGGAAGGCTGTTGTATACGCGGATTAATACATTTCCGCCGCCACGATTGATGATATCCTCTGTCTTAAACCAGTGGAAGTGGTTTGCTGCCATCTGGCCTTCGTCCAAATAGAGAAGCTTCTCGGCATATACCTTGGGATACTTTGCCTCGTTGGTACGGCAGCCGTTGCGGATGGTAATCAGAGAGAATCCTAATTTCTTAAAATCTCCGGAACCAAAGTCGGTGATATCCCAACCCAACATACAGTCACGCACTTCGTCATATTCGTGCCCAGCGTTTTGCCATTCCTCCGGGGTCATATGACAGAAGGGAGGGAGATAGCAGTGATATTTCTCGCACATTGCTTCTAAGTTGCGCAATGCCTTGTTGATTTCTGAACGTTTCATAGTGTTCTCCTTTTTTCACAAAGATAGAATAAAACAATTAACTTACTAAGAAAATTCTACCATTTAGACCAGGCAAATGCAACGAGAATATTCTATAAAAAAACAAGCAAAAAACCTAAAAAATAATGAAAAAAAGGCTTGCTATATTGTGCGAAATGTATTAAAATCATATTAAAAGTGGTATGGATGTGGCAGAAAAACCCATAAAGTGGGATGAAAAGCCTCGTTTCAGCCAAATTTGCTCCGATTTGATTGGTGGTGATTGTATATGTTCATGGGAAAACACAATCATACGATAGACCCCAAAGGCAGGTTGAGCATTCCGTCGAAGTTTCGAGAGGTACTTGGAGAAGAATTCGTGATTTCAAAGGGAATGGACGGCTGCCTGTTTGTGTATCCGTTGGACGAATGGACAGAGTTCTATAACAAACTCAAAAACCTCAATCAATTGGATAACAATTCCAGACAGTTCGTGAGATATTTCCTCCATGGGGCGGAATCAGTCACCGTGGACAAGCAGGGAAGAATCCTGATGCCCCAGCATTTGAAAGAGGCCGCGGGTCTGGAGAAGGATGTGGTTGTTGCCGGAGCAGGAACGAGAGTAGAGATTTGGGATACCAAGAAGTACGAAAAGCAAAGCAAGGGCGTGGACATTGACAAGGTTTCTAAGGCAATGTTAGATCTTGGATTTTCGATTTAAGGATAAAGATACTGGTTAAGGATGACAGAGATGGAATTCAAACACTATTCGGTGATGCTGGATGAGACAATCGAGGAATTGAAGGTGAAACCGGACGGCATCTACGTGGATGGGACACTGGGTGGCGGCGGACATGCCTATCAGGTATGCAGTCGGCTGGGTGGTGGCAGATTCATCGGTATTGACCAGGACGATGCGGCGATTCGAGCGGCAGGAGAAAGATTGCAGCCCTTCGGTGATAAAGTTACCATAGTGCGAAGCAATTACCGTAATATGCGCGCTGTGTTAGAGGAATTAGGAATACAGCGAGTGGATGGAATTCTTTTAGACCTTGGAGTTTCTTCTCACCAGTTAGATACAGAGGACAGAGGCTTTTCTTATCGGTACGATGCACCGTTGGACATGCGCATGGACCGCAGACAGGGTCTAACGGCAAAAGAAATTGTGAATGAATATCCGGAGATGGAATTGTATCGCATCATCCGGGACTATGGGGAAGATAAATTTGCAAAGAACATTGCCAAGCATATTGCGAAGGCGAGAGCGGTGAAACCCATAGAGACTACCTTTGAGTTGAATGAGATTATCAAGGCAGCCATTCCTGCCAAGATGCGCAAGGATGGTCATCCATCCAAACAGACTTTCCAAGCAATTCGCATAGAGTGCAACAGAGAGTTAGAGGTGCTTCGTGAGTCCTTGGATGAGTTGGTAGAATTATTAAACCCCGGCGGAAGGCTTTGTATCATTACCTTCCATTCCTTGGAGGACAGAATGGTGAAGGTGGCGTTTAAAAAGAATGAGTCCCCCTGCACGTGCCCGCCGGAGTTTCCGATGTGTGTGTGCGGTAAGGTTTCCAAGGGGAACGTGGTGACGAGAAAACCCATCCTTCCTAGTGAGAAGGAACTGGAAGAAAACAGCCGTTCCAAGAGCGCTAAACTGAGGGTATTCGAGAGAGCATCCGAGTAAAAAACCTACGGAACAAAAGCAAATCAAAGAAAACAATAAGCAAATAAAAGCAGATAGCATAGAAAAAGAGGTAGAAGTGACATGAGTCAGGTGAACACAGCAAATGCATATGTATATGGAAGCACAGCCAGAAAAATCGCTCCCGTAAGACCGGAGTGGGAAGTACAGTCACAGCTTGCGGCTAATAAGCGTAAGCGTCATGCGGCAACTTTGAATGTGGGCTATGTTTTGTTTTTGGTGCTTGCCATCGCTACAGCTGCATTTGTGCTGATTAATTACATACAGTTGCAGTCTGAGTTGACCGGTCTTTCCAAAACCATCGTTTCTATGGAAAAGGAATTGAATGTACTGCGTGATTCTAATAATGACGCGTATCAACGTGCTGTAAACAGTGTCGACATGGAAGAAATCAGACGGGTTGCAGTGGAAGAGTTGGGTATGGTGTATGCACAGGAAGATCAGATTGTGCTCTATGATGCACCCAACAATGATTACATGAGACAAATCGCGGCGGTAAGCCATTAGGAGATAATTGTGGAAGAAAATAAACGGAAAAGAAGACAAATTTTTGCCCCCAGAATGCAGAAAAAGCTGGTAGTACTCTTTGTGATTGTACTACTGGCTTTTGCTGGATTAGGTGCGAGACTTGTCTTTATTGTAACAGAAAATAAAAACGAATATCAGAAACAGGTATTGTCACAGCAGGCATATAATTCTGTTGTGATTCCTTTTAAAAGAGGGGATATTTATGATGCTAACGGCACCATTATGGCCACCAGTGAAAAGGTATACAATCTGGTTGTGGATGCCAAGGTGATGACCAACAACGGAAAAGCCAATAAAGGGAAAGACAATGCTACCAGGGAAGATTTGGAAAAATATATTGCGCCAACGATGCAGGCGTTAGATGAGTATTTTGATCTGGACATGGATAAAATCCGGGAGCATGTCATTAAGAATGCATCCAAGTCATCCTGGTATGTTGTACAGAAAAGAATGTCATATGAAGAGGTAAAACCCTTCAAGGACGCCCAGGCTGAGAATCCGTCCATTCGTGGCATTTGGTTTGAGGAAGAATATAAAAGACTTTATCCCAATGGTACTATGGCCAGTGATATTTTGGGATTTACTTCCAGAGACAGCAATGGAATTTATGGACTGGAAGAGTATTACAACGAAGATTTGAACGGCATCAATGGACGTGAGTACGGTTATCTGGAAGAAGACCTTACTTTGGAGAGAACTTTGAAACCCGCCATTGATGGGTACAATATTCATTCCACCATTGATATGAACATTCAGAGAATAGTGGAAAAGCATCTGTTGGCATTTAACGAGAAACAAAAAAACACTGTGATCACCGCCAATGGTGCAGAAAATGTTGGTTGCGTGATTATGGATGTAGATTCCGGTCGTGTATTGGCCATGGCCGGTTATCCCTGCTTTGACCCCAACGACACTTGGAATACGGATGCGTTGCTGGGAACGCGTATGGTGGAAATGGTGACCAACAGCGCAGGATATCAGGAATTGCATAAAACCAACACCTATATTGACCAAAATGTGATTGATCAGATGGACGATGCACAGTTGGAACTGAATTTGCAGAACCTTTGGAAAAACTTCTGCATTACCGGCACCTATGAGCCCGGGTCCACCATCAAGCCTTTTACGGTGGCATCAGCACTGGAAATGGGCGCTATCACTAAACATTCCACCTTCGAATGTAAGGGATCTTTGGAAATTGGCGGATATACCATCAAATGTCATAACCGGGACGACGGAGTGTTGGGGTTGGAAGCAGCAGTGGCAAAATCCTGTAACGTGGCTATGATGAAGATTGCTCAGATTGTGGGTGCAGAGGATTTCTGTGAGTATCAGCAGAATTTTAACTTTGGCTTAAAGACAAATATTGACCTAGCAGGGGAAGCAAGAACAGTCAATCTGATTTACAATGCAGATGATATGGGTCCTACAGACCTGGCCACGAACAGCTTTGGCCAGAACTTCAATGTCAGTATGATCCAGATGATTTCCGGATTTTGTTCCCTGATTAACGGGGGGTATTATTATGAACCACATATGGTGGATAAGATTACCAATGCCTCCGGCGTGGTAATTGAGAACAGAGAACCCAGAGTGTTGAAACAGACCATTTCCGAATCTACCTCAGAACTGATACGTCAGTATTGTAATGCGGTAGTAGAATATGGTACAGGTAAAACTGCAAGACCTGTGGGATATCGCATCGGTGGCAAGACCGGTACGGCAGAGACCATTGATGAGAACACCCACAAGCGTCATCCCGATGAGTACGTGGTATCTTTTATGGGATATGCCCCTGCAGATCATCCGGAGATTGCCATTTATGTGGTGGTGGACAGACCTAACGCGGCAAAGCAGGACGATGCAAAATTTGCTACATATCTGGTAAGAGACATTCTCACAGAAGTACTTCCCTATATGAATATATATCCTACGGAAGAAATGCCTGTGCAGACAGAGGCGCCGAAAGAAACACCTCAGCCCACACAGACACCCGTACCGGCTTTATAAAATCATAACCTCGTAAAAAGGCGAATACAGTATAGTAATTCCTTTTTATGAGGTTTTGTAGTTGGACCACAATCAGATTTATCATAGAAAAAAAGTACTCACTTTGTTTATGCTTTGCGCCTTTGCCTTCGTATTGTTGACAGGGCGCTTGACCTATCTATGTGTCTGGGAAGCAGAGTATTATGCCCAAAAAGCTACGCAGTTACATGAGAGAGAACGCAGTATCAAAGCGGCCAGAGGGCGCATCCTAGACCGGCATGGAGAGGTGCTTGCGGACAATAAGACGGTATGCACGGTTTCTGTCATCCACAGCCAGATAGAAGACCCGGAGTTGGTCATAGAGACCCTTTCTCGGGAATTGAATTTAACCCGGGAATTTGTACGAAAAAGGGTGGAAAAGTATTCTTCCATGGAGCGCATTGCCAGTAATGTCTCTAAGGAACTGGGTGACGCCATCCGCAAATTGGATATGGCCGGCGTCAAAGTGGACGAAGATTATAAGAGATATTACCCCCACGGATCATTGGCCAGCAAGGTATTGGGGTTTACCGGTGCAGACAATCAGGGAATCATTGGATTGGAGGTTAAATACGAAGAGTATTTGAAGGGAAAACCGGGTACCATTCTGACCATAACAGATGCCAAAGGAATTGAGGTGGCGGAGCGTGGGGAGCGCAGAATTGAGCCCCAAAAGGGCCAGGATTTACGTATTTCTATGGATTTGAATATACAATCCTATGCCAACCAGTTGGCCAATCAGGCCCTTGCTACGAAGGAAGCAGAGAGTGTGTCAGTGCTGGTCATGGGCGTCAAGACCGGTGAAATGTTGGCAATGGTCAATGTGCCGGAATTCGATTTGAACAATCCATTTGAGCTTGTCCTTGCAGAGGGAGAGGAAATCACTCCGGAAGAGAGGCAGGAACGCCTCAACCGACAGTGGAGAAACGGGTGTATCAATGATACTTATGAGCCAGGCTCCACATTTAAGATTATTACAGCAGCAGTTGGATTAGAAACCCGTGCGGTTTCCTTAAACAGTGGCTTCCATTGCCCCGGCTATGTGGTGGTGGATGACCGCAAAATCAGATGCCACAAAGTGGGGGGACATGGCAGTCAGGATTTCGTACATTGTATGATGAATTCCTGTAATCCGGCTTTGGTAACGGTGGGGTTACGGGTCGGTGTAGATGCGTATTATGACTTTTTTGAACGGTGTATGCTGAAGCAAAAGACCGGGATAGATTTGCCCGGTGAAGCAGGCACCATTATGCATAAAAAAGAAGATATGGGAAATGTGGAACTGGCCACCGTATCCTTTGGCCAATCTTTTCAAATTACGCCCATTCAGTTGTTGACCACAGTGGCATCCATTGTCAACGACGGAACCAGGGTAACACCTCATTTTGCCATTGCCACGGGTACCAGGGAGGGAGAACTGCTCCATACCTTTTCCTATCCTGTGTCAGGACCGGTGGTGGATGGGGAAACCAGTGAAAAAATGCGTGAAATTTTGGAAATGGTAGTTTCCGAAGGGGGAGGCAAGAATGCGGCCATAGAGGGATTCCGTATTGGGGGCAAAACAGCCACCAGTCAGACCCTTCCCAGAAACAGTGGCAGATACATTGCCTCGTTTATCGGGTTTGCTCCCGCGGATGATCCGCAGGTCATTGCGTTGGCAATTATTAACACACCCAAAGGTATGTATTACGGAGGACAAATCGCGGCGCCAATTGTACGCCAGCTTTTTGAAAATATTCTTCCGTATTTGGAAAAAATAGAGTATACTAATTAAGTTAGGAAATGTATGCGGTTTTGGAGGATGAGATGAATTCAAAGAAGAAAACTTTAGTATTCGGTTCCGGTATCAGTGGCCTGGGCTCTGTGGCGTTGCTACAGCATATGGGAGCAGAGGTGATTTTATATGACGGGAATGAAAATCTATCCGTAGATCAACTGCGTCAGAAGCTTCCTGAAGGCAGTCAGGTGACATGTGTATGTCCGACCTTGTCTAAGGAGCACAAAGAAAGTATTGACCGTGTGGTGTTAAGCCCCGGTGTCCCTGTTGATCACCCGCTTGTGAATGAATTGCGGGAGAATGGGGCAGAAATTATAGGTGAGATCGAATTGGGCTATTTGGCAGAACAGGGAACTGTAGTTGCCATCACAGGCACCAACGGAAAGACCACCACAACCACGTTGGTGGGCGAGATTATGAAGACCCATTTGGGGATGGAACAGTCCTTCGTAGTAGGTAATATCGGCAATCCCTATACTTCTGAATGCTTAAAAACAACTGCTGATACGGTGTCGGTAGGAGAGATTAGCTCTTTCCAGTTAGAGACCATACATAGATTTCATCCGAAGGTGTCCGCGATTTTGAATATTACACCGGACCATTTGGACAGACACCATACTATGGAGGCCTATGTGAAGGCAAAGGAGAATATTACCCTGAACCAGACGGCCCAAGATGTATGCGTATTAAATTATGATAATGAATATACAAAAGATTTTGGGGAGAGATGTCCTGCCGCTGTCATATATTTTTCCTCTGCTCAAAAACTACAGGATGGCTATTGTCTGGCAGGGGACAGTATTGTGCGAATGAGAGACGGAATTACCACAGAAATCATGGATATCCATAGGGATATGCATCTGGTGGGTACCTGTAATGTGGAAAATGTGATGGCAGCTCTTGCCATTGCGGAGGGCATGAAGGTGCCTTTGGAAACCACATTGGGTGTGATAAGAGAGTTTCGCGCCGTGGAACACAGAATCGAGTATGTGGATACCAAGGGCGGTGTGGATTATTATAACGACTCTAAGGGGACCAATCCGGATGCGGCGATTCAGGGTATCCGCGCCATGAGTAAGCCTACCATTCTCATCGGTGGTGGTTACGACAAGCAGAGCCAGTACGACGAATGGATAGAGAGTTTTGAAGGAAAGGTGAAGTGGCTGGTGCTGATTGGTCAGACCAGAGAAAAAATTGCCGCTTGCGCCAGAGAACATGGTTTTGAAAATATTCGATTTGCAGACACCTATGAGGAGTGTCTGACATTATGTACGGAATTGGCAGAAGATGGGGATGCAGTACTTCTTTCGCCCGCCTGTGCCAGTTGGGGGATGTTCCCGAATTATGAGGAACGTGGCAGATTGTTCAAGGAGTATGTAAAAAGTTTGACATAAGGAAAGAGAGCGTATGTCCACAGAGAGAATCAATAGACGAAAAAATGGAGAACAGTCAAAATATTTCTTCGATTACAGTATGTTGCTAATCGTTTTGTTTTTGCTGGGATTTGGCCTGCTTATGATTTATTCGGCAAGCTCTTATACTTCTTTTGCAGAACATCAGGACGCAGCCTTTTATTTGAAAAAGCAGGCGAGAAATATTTTGATAGGAATACCGGTCATGGTGATGATGTCCATCATTCCCTATGAAAAGTATCTAAAATTTGCGACCATCGGATATTTTCTGTCTATGGCAGTGATTCCACTGGTAAAAACCCCTCTGGGAGAGTCCTCCCATGGCGCTACCAGATGGATCCGTATTCCCGGTCTGGGAATGAACGTACAGCCGGCGGAGCTGGCCAAGATGTTTATGATTTTATTTCTGGCCATGTTGGTATGCAAAATGGGCAAGGCAATCCGTAGCCCCAAGGGATTTTTGCTGATGTTGGGACTTCCGTTGCCGGTTGTGTTGGAAGTATATCTTTTAACCAATAACCTCAGTTCTGCAATTATTATCATGGGTATTTCCGTATTTATGGTATTTGTGGCCAGCCCTGATTATAAAAAGTTTATATTGATTACCCTTGCGGTGGTGGGCGTTGCAGTTTTGATGGTCGTGTTGGTAAAAACGCATCCCGAATTGTTAGGATTCCGCGGAGACCGTATCAAGGCTTGGCTGGATCCTGAAAGCTTTGCCGGGGATGAAAGTTATCAGACCCTGCAGGGATTGTATGCCATCGGAAGTGGTGGCGTTTGGGGGAAAGGTCTGGGACAGAGCATGCAGAAAATGAGCTTCTTGCCCGAGGCGCAAAATGATATGATTTTCTCTGTTATTTGCGAGGAATTAGGCCTTTTTGGCGGTATTTGTATTATTTTGCTGTTTGTGATGTTGTTGTGGAGAATGATGATGACTGCTAACAATGCGCCGGATTTATTTGGAGCCATGTTGGTGGTTGGCGTCATGGGACACATTGCCATTCAGGCGATTTTGAATATAGCCGTTGTGACGGCCAGCATACCCAACACCGGTATTACCCTGCCGTTTATCAGTTATGGTGGATCTTCCATCGTATTTTTGATGGCAGAGATCGGTGCAGTGATGAGTGTGGCCAGAAGGGCACAGCGCAAAAATATCTAAGTTTTGTATTCGAACAAGTTCCTGACAGAAGACTTCCGGCGTATGATAGTATATGTCAATGGCGGGAGGAAGAAACCATATGGAAACGATCCGCATTCAGGGAGGAATTCCACTACAGGGAAAGGTTCGGATTCAGGGAGCCAAGAATGCAGTTCTGCCCATATTGGCAGCGTGTATATTGTTGGATGACATTTCTTATCTGAGGAATTGTCCCAAGATTGCCGATGTAGATGCCATGATAGAATTGCTGCAATGTCTGGGGTGTAGCCTTCAGTGGACCAGTGACGGACTGACCGTGGACACCGGCCATTTTTGTTGTGGAAATTTGCCCCAAAAGGCAGTTCGTGGCATGCGTTCCTCTGTGTTTTTGTGGGGCGCACTTTTGGGCAGGTGTGGGGAGTTTTCTATCGAGTATCCGGGAGGATGTGTCATCGGCAACAGGCCTGTGGACTTGCACATAAAAGCCTTGGAGCAGATGGGAGCGAAGTTTTGTCAGGAAGAGGGCAGGTTGTATGCCTGCGCTACACATTTAACGGGCACATATATCCATTTGCCTATATCCTCTGTGGGTGTCACGGAGAATATTATTTTGGCAGCTGTCACGGCAGAAGGAGATACCTATGTGGACGGCGCCGCAAAGGAGCCTGAAATTGTTGCCCTATGTGATTTTTTGAATTGTTGTGGCGCCCGTATAGAGGGTGCAGGCACAGATTGGATTTATATCAGTGGCGGCAGAAAATTGTACGGCACAGAATATACCATTCCTGCAGATAGGATTGTGGCCGGGACTTATCTTTTTGCCACGATAGGGACGGCCGGGAAGGTGCTTTTAGAACAGGCGCCGGTTTCCCACATGGAAAGCGTTATGCAGGTGGCAAGAAATATGGGCGCCAGCCTGTATGTCACAGGGAACGGACTTTATGTGGAGGGACCCACAAGACCCAGTCCCGTAAAACTGGAAACAGCCCCCTATCCGGGATTTCCCACGGACCTGCAATCGATTTTGCTGGCGGTAGAAACCATAGGTGACGGGGACAGCAGGATCAAAGAACGGATTTTTGAAAATCGTTTTCGCATTGTACCACAATTACAAACAATGGGAGCGAAGATTGAAATAGAAAACGGAATGTGCGCCGGCATCCAAGGGGTAGATGGGCTCAAAGGGGCTTATCTTCACGGCGAAGAACTGCGAGGCGGCGCAGCCTTGGTAATTGCAGGTTTGATGGCAGATGGAGAGAGCAGGGTGGACGGAGTGTCCTATATCAACCGTGGCTACGAGAACATTTGTCGGGATTTGAGAGAGTTAGGAGCGAGAGTGACCGGTGAATAAGAAGAAAAAGGCAATGGTGGTGCTGATTACCACCGGCATCATCATTGCAGTGATACTGATTACAGGACTCATAATACAAGCTGTATATACAGTAAAAGATGTGGAAGTGGAAGGGAATATCCACTATACCAATGAAGAGATAGAGGAAATCGTAATGGATGGTTTCTTTGGCCGTAATTCTCTTTATTTATCTGCAAAGTATCGGAATAAAGGCGTGGAGGGGATTCCTTTTGTGGAGTATATGGATGTGTCCATTCTTGCCCCTGACAGGATAAAGATTAAGGTCTATGAAAAGGTATTTACGGGATATATCAAGTATCTGGACGCATTTATGTATTTTGACAAGGATGGTTATGTGATAGAGAGTTCTGCGGTGCGGACGAAGGGGGTGCCGGAGATATTGGGATTGCAGTTTGACCGTATCATATTAGGGGAACTGTTGCCGGTGGACAACCCCGAAGTTTTTCAAAGTATCCTGAATATCACAAAGCTGTTGGGCAAGTATGATATGGACTGTGAAAAAATTTATTACAATAAGTCGGGGGAGGTCACCATTTACTTTGGGGATGTGAAGGTAGCACTTGGTAATGACAGAACCTCCGAGGAGGACAAGGTGATGCTTTTGCCTACCCTGTTGCCCAGTCTGGAGGGGAAAAGCGGAACTTTGTATATGACGAATTACGACGAATATAACGGCAGATATACCTTTATGCCGGACTAACGGTTGATATTGAAATACGGAACAATATGTTTCACAAAAAAGTGGAGAATGTTTCACAAAAAGTAGTTGCTAAATTGCGAAAATAATTATATGATATATAAGAATAAGTAGGATGTAGTAAGTTGGATGAAGAAGGAGGATACAGCCTTGCTGGAGATTAAGACAAATGATGCTGAATTTGCAGCCAAGATCGTTGTTGTAGGTGTTGGTGGTGCAGGTAATAATGCTGTAAATAGAATGATTGACGGACAGGTGATGGGCGTTGAATTTATTGCCATTAATACGGACAAACAGGCGCTTCACCTTTGCAAAGCAACAAAATTAATACAGATTGGTGAGAAACTTACCAGAGGCCTTGGTGCAGGCGCCAACCCTGAGGTTGGAGAGAAAGCTGCAGAGGAGAGCGCGGACGAAATTGCTGCTATGTTGCAGGGGGCAGATATGGTTTTTGTTACCTGTGGTATGGGTGGCGGTACCGGTACCGGTGCAGCTCCTGTGGTTGCCAGACTTGCCAAGGAGATGGGCATTCTTACCGTTGGTGTTGTGACCAAGCCTTTCCGCTTTGAGTCAAGACCCCGTATGGTGAAGGCTCTTGCAGGAATTGAGAAAATTAAACAGTTTGTGGATACATTGATTGTAATTCCCAACGATAGATTGCTTGAAATTGTGGACAAGCGTACCAGCATGGCAGATGCTTTGAGAAAAGCAGATGAAGTGCTTTTGCAGGCAGTAAAGGGTATTACAGATTTGATTAATATTCCGGCCATCATTAATCTGGACTTTGCAGATGTTCAGACGGTAATGAAGGACAAGGGTATTGCACATATTGGTATTGGTGAAGGAAAGGGAGAGACCAAGGCGTTAGATGCTGTGAAGATGGCAGTGGAAAGTCCGCTTTTGGAAACTTCACTTTCCGGTGGTGCTACTCACGTGATTATCAATGTTACCGGTGACATCACGTTGTTAGATGCCAATGATGCGGCTACTTATGTGCAGGAGTTGACCGGAGATGATGTCAATATCATCTTTGGTGCCCAGGACGATGATTCCAAGCCTGATACCTGTAGTATCACAGTGATTGCAACCGGTTTGGAGGGCGCAACTCCCGTGAATAAGTTTGCCACCAGAGTGGCACCTAAGACACCGCCCACCCATACATTTAAGGATAAAGTTCCTTCCACGCCTCCTGTATTTACAGCGGCACCCCCTCAGTTGAATACCACTCCTCCCGCTAACTTAAACGTGGTTCCCGGCATCCAGAAGCCTGTGGACATCCGCAGTTCCGTGCAGGAGAAGAGTCTGAAGATTCCTGATTTCCTTCAGAAGAAATAAAGCATTAGAGATCATAGAATCACTTGTATGAAACCCCTCTTTATCGTCAGATAAGGAGGGGATTTTTTTGTCGAAAAGAAATCTGTCCACCGATGCCTGTTTCGACGAAATACACTTTGCGGATGCTTTTATAATGGGTACAGAAAGGAAGTGGAACGGTGATTTATGAGTTATACATAGACAAATTATTTTTTCTGAATTTTATGATGAACTTTTATCTGCTGTCCCTGACAAATACCAGTGCCTTTCGCAGAGTACCATTAAAAAAGATAGCGCTGGGTGCGTTGATAGGTACGTTGGGATTTTTAGTTCCCCTGTGCCTGCCATGGCATTATGTTGTTCGAATTGCGATTGGTATGATTATGAATTGGATTGGAATGTTAAAAATAGTGTTTCCCCAGACGACGGGTAAGTATTTTTTCTTTGGTTGTGAAAAACTTGCCATTTATTCTTTTATTATGGGCGGCGCATTGATGTTTGTCTTAAAAATTTTACCGGAGAGTTTTCACAATTGGATCTTCGTCATTCTTACCGGTGGGGTGATTTGTCTGGCATTGATGCGATATCGCATAGGCCGGAGTCTTGGGGACAACATTTGTCAGGTGGATATGAAGGGTGCCGGGGGTGAGGTCAGCGTAAAAGGATTTTTCGATACGGGGAATGGATTGTTTGAGCCCATCAGCGGGAAGCCGGTTTGTGTGGTGGACGCTCATCTATATAGCACTCTTTGTGACGAGGATGCAAACGGATTTCGTATTATACCATACACGACGATTGGAAAAAAAAGAGGGGTAATGCATGCTTCGTTATTGGAATGGATGGAGATACGATTCAGTGATGAACAAATTATGTTACAGAATGTTTACATCGCTTCGGGAGAGGAAATGTTGGAAGAATCCGACGTCCCGGAGGCGGAGCAGGTCAGAATTATTTTACACCCGAAACTAATGGAAAATATGAATTTAAAGGAAAAGAAGCGAAAGGTGGTAAAATATGATTTTCAAGATAATGTTGCCCGGAAAAATCCTGCTCAACCTGATACATAGAGAAGGATTTTTGAGACATAGGAGAGGGGAAATATATTACATTGGTGGGACAGATGTTTTGCCCCCTCCTTTAGATATCGAACTGGAAAATCAAATGATTCAGGAATTGGGAACAGATCTGGATGGCAATGCAAAGAGCATGTTGATTGAACACAATTTGCGTCTTGTGGTGTATATCGCTAAGAAGTTTGATAATACCGGAGTTGGCGTAGAAGATTTGATTTCTATTGGGACCATTGGGTTAATCAAGGCCATCAATACATTTAATCCGGACAAGAAGATTAAGCTGGCAACCTATGCATCCCGCTGCATCGAAAACGAGATTCTTATGTATTTACGCAAAACCAATAAGACCAAATTGGAGGTGTCTATTGATGAGCCGTTGAATGTGGACTGGGACGGAAATGAACTGTTACTGTCGGATATTTTGGGAACTGAGGACGATTTGATTTATCGGGACATGGAAAGGGATGTGGAACGTAAACTGTTGATGAAGGCCATACAGAAACTGTCGGACCGGGAGAAGACCATTATCAATTTGCGATTTGGGTTAGATCATCCCAGCGGACAGGAGATGACACAAAAGGACGTAGCTACCCTTCTTGGAATTTCGCAATCCTATATTTCCAGGATTGAAAAAAAGATTATGAAACAGTTAAAAAAAGAGATTAGTGTCTATATTTAATCTATGCAAAAAAGGGTTTTTGGGGTACAATAGAAACACCCCTACAGGGGAGCACAGGAGAGATGCAGATTATGATACAGAGAAGCGATATTTTGTCCATTGGTTTTTTGCAAAAATCTGAATATACGGGTAGCCATCAGGGACTGCGGTACCGATTAGAGAAAAGCAAGGTGGACGAGGAAGTGCGTCTCTTGGTAACCATATGGCCGGAACCCTTCAATTTTTTGAATACACCGGAGGCAAATAAGATGACCCAGACTTTTTCCTTCGATGAAGGAGGGGTGGAAGAAGCTGTTGCGTGGATGAATCGAAAGTTGGAAGAACATAGAACGCTTTGGGAGCAAAGCGCAGATAAATGGGATTCTTACGACAAATATTAATTCATACAAATTCGGAGTAAATAGATGTTAGATTACATAGTGAGAGATATCATAGCCATTTCCAGATATCTTCCTGCCGGACTGCTTTTGGGCATACCTCTCGGACTTGTATTTCTGTCTTTTGGCGGACAAAAAAAGCATCATGGAAGAACCGGTAGATTTTTATTTGGATTATGTTTGGGATTTATATTGACGGTGACCTACTTTTCCAGGGAGATTGGAAGCGCCGGAGAAATCGTTGATTTAAGGTTGTTTTCTACGTGGGAAATTAATGTGAGAAATCGCGCCTACCTGGTGGAAAACTTATTGTTATTTATGCCTTTTGGCGCATGCTTTGGCATTGCTTATGGAAAGAAACCCATCTTGTGGCATGTGTTCCTGGTTGGTTTCGTTACCAGCCTCGGGATTGAGACCATGCAGCTGATAACGAAACGGGGTGTTTTTCAACTGGATGACATCCTGACAAATGTCTTGGGAGCAGTGGCAGGAGGTCTGATTTATTTGATTTTACGGTCGGGCGAAAGGGGCAGGCAATCGTAGAATTACGCCGTTGTCAAGGGGTTAAATACCCTCTCATAGAGCGCAGGGCATTCTTTTCCAAACGGGAGACCTGTGCCTGGGAGATGCCGATGCTTTCAGCCACTTCCATTTGTGTTTTGCCTTCAAAGAAGCGCAAGTTGATGATTTCCTGTTCCTTAGAATTTAATCGTTTCATAGCATCACTGAGGGAGAGATGTTCCACCCACATCTCTTCCTTATTTTTTTTGTCGCTGATTTGGTCCATGACGTAAAGGGTATCGCCCCCGTCAGTGAAAATAGGTTCGTAGAGACTCATGGGACTTTGGATGGCATCCAGAGCATATACGATATCCTCTTTGGAAATGCCGATTTCCGAGGCGATTTCCTCGATGGTGGGTTCTTTGATATTTTGCTTGGTCAAGGTTTCTTTGGCATAGATCGCTTTGTATGCGGTGTCTTTGAGAGAGCGGGAGACCCGAAGCGAACTGTTGTCACGCAGGAAGCGGCGGATCTCACCAATGATCATGGGGACAGCATAGGTAGAAAATTTCACATTGAGTGTGGCATCAAAATTATCGATTGCCTTAATCAGTCCCACGCATCCGATTTGAAACAAATCATCCACATTTTCATTGCTGGAGGAAAAACGTTTGATAACGCTTAATACCAGACGCAAATTTCCTTCGATGTATTGCTCTCTTGCGGACCGGTCACCTGCTTGTATACGTGCAAACAGTGCTTCCTTTTCTTCCGGTTTTAATAGGGGGAGTTTGGCGGTGTTTACGCCACATATTTCTACTTTTCCATTTGCCATAAGAACCTCCTGCCAGATTTGATGTAGTATTAAGTATTGACTCGGTATGGGAATATATACCTGTAGGCAGGAATATTTTGTTAGGAAAGAAAAGAAGGAGAGAAGCAGATGCTTTTGTCGGAATTAAAGTGTAAGGATGTGGTTAGTGTGAAGGAGTGCAGGAAGCTGGGGCGGGTGTGTGATTTGGAATTTGATCCCTGTAGTGGATGTATCTGTAAAATATGCGTTCCGGGCTGTGGAAAGGTTCTTGGATTTTTGAACTGTGACCCGAATATTTCCATACCCTATAAGGATATTATCCAGATTGGGCCGGACATCATTCTCGTTGACATTCGTACCTAATAAGAGTAAAATTAGGGGTAGAAATACGGGAGAATTCCCAAGAAAATATGGAGGAGTTCCAGATGAAATGTCCTTTTTGTAATCATGCAGATACACGTGTCGTTGATTCCAGACCGGCAGAGGATCACAACTCTATCAGACGTCGTCGTGAATGTGATGAATGCGGCAAGAGATTTACAACATATGAGAAGATTGAGACGATTCCTTTGATTATCATCAAGAAGGATAATAACAGAGAGACCTACGATAGGGCCAAGAT
This sequence comes from uncultured Acetatifactor sp., assembly GCA_904501885.1. GTDB lineage: Bacteria > Bacillota > Clostridia > Lachnospirales > Lachnospiraceae > Acetatifactor. The sequence continues at coordinate 32,312 of CAJGCP010000002.1, forward strand.
CGAGGGTGGTGTGCTTCGTGCATGCCATAAGAGACCTGTCAGTGCACAGCAGATTACCAATCTGGTGGACGAAGTGGAAAATGAAATCTTCAACTTAGAAGAGAAGGAAATTCCCAGTCAGGTAATTGGTGAACTTCTCATGAACAAGATTAAAAATCTTGACCCGGTTGCCTATGTTAGATTTGCATCCGTTTACAGAGAGTTTAAGGATGTGAACACTTTCATGGATGAGCTGAAGAAAATGTTAAAATAAATGCAGATGTTTTTTCAGTGTCAGCAGGTAAAAGAGGCATACGAACAACTGGCATCCAAGGACACCCCAAAGATAGCCCGTCATGCCGACGGTGGGAACTGCCAGAAATACGAAGCCTAAGCGCAGAGCTAAGCCGCCCAGATTGATCAGGAAGAGCTGGTTCACCAGTCCCAATCCCTGTAGAATGCCTGAAAGAGTTGTATCCAGGTACAGGAAGGGGCAGATGAAACTTAGGGTTGTAATGAAATACCCTGCCAGAGGACTTTGGAATACGGTGTTGCCCAGCCATCTGCCTGACATAAGGAAGAAGAGCATGCTTAAAAATCCCAGTGCACCACAGTAGCGAATGGTTTTCTTTGTGGTGTCAGCCACCTTTTCCATATTACCCATTGCTTGATTCTCGGATATTTCAGGAAGGAGCAGAATGGAGATAGAGCTGGTCAGGGCATTGGGAAAAAAGATAAAGGGAAGTGCCATTCCCGTGAATACACCATACACACGAAGAGCGGTTGCGTTGTCATAGCCATAGTTTCTCAAACCGGCGGGCAATGAAACCGCTTCAATGCTTTGTAGGATATTTAAAGCAATGCGATTGGCCGTAAGGGGAAGCACCATGGCCATAATTAGTTTGGCATTCCTTCGTTGGCACATGGCAGGGATATTACAAGAAGACGCTTTGCGGGACAGTAACAGCGGGATAGAGGCAAAGACCATAGAAAAGATTTCTCCCACTGTGAGCCCTAAAACGGCAGATAGTATGGAGGGGAGCTGTTGGGAAAGAACAGGGTGGTTGGTACATAGGTAGACACACCCCACCCGTACCATCTGCTCCACTAATTGGGAGGAAGCCGGAATACCGGCTTTTTTTCGTCCATAAAAATAGCCATTGATACAGGCGTGAACTGAACTAAATGGAATGGAAAATGCAAGGATACGCAAGAGGGGAATGCATCGTGCCTCCTGCAGATAATACCGGCCGATGGGATCTGCAAACACATAGATGATTCCGGTCAGCAACAAGGCGATAGGCGTAGAAATCAGTAGCCCTGTCCAAAGTGGCGTTATTCTGTCTGCTTCTGCTTCTTTGGTGTTTTCTGCTACCAGTTTCGAAATGCCAGTTTGAAAACCTGCAGCAGAGAGAGAAAAAGAAATGGAAAGGACGGGGCTGAGCAGCTGATATAACCCCATTCCCTCCTCGCCAAACAGTCGGGAAAGGTAAATGCGATAGAAGAACCCGATGATTCGGCTGAGGAATCCTGTCAGAGTTAAAATCAAAGTTCCGTAGAGCAAAGGATGTGCGGATTTATTTCTGGATTTCAATTGCATAATGTACGGAATTCCTGAGATGGTTTTCTACAAAATATATGCATGGACTTACATTGACAGAACAAAAGAGAAAATGATATATTGAAAACAGAAATGCGGAAAGGAAAGTGGCTATGAAGACGGTTTTGGTAGGTCTATCCGGAGGGGTTGATTCTTCGGTATGTGCTTATCTGTTAAAAAAGAATGGATATCGGGTAATCGGTGTCACCCTGCGTTTGGGACAGGGGGAGGAAGCGGCGGAGGATGCAGCCAAGGTAGCCAGACATTTGGAGATTCCTTTTCATGTGGTGGATTATAGGGAACAATTCCGGTGCAAAGTCATCGATTATTTTATCAAGGAGTATACGGAAGGCAAAACCCCGAATCCTTGTATCCGTTGTAACCGTTATATGAAATGGGAGGCCATGCTACAGCTTGCAGATGAAATGGGCGCAGAGTACATTGCCACAGGTCACTATGCCAGAATTGACCGCCTGCCCAATGGCAGATTGGCCATCCGCAACTCGGTGACGGCTGGGAAGGACCAGACCTATGCGCTGTATCTATTGACCCAGGAGCAGTTGGAACGTACCCTAATGCCCATCGGAGAGTATACCAAGGAGCAGATACGGGAACTGGCAAAAGAGGCGAAAATTCCGGTGGCAGACAAGCCGGACAGTCAGGAAATTTGTTTTGTGCCGGAGGATGACTACGCGGCATTTATTGATGCCAACTTACCTGAGGACGTAAGCCTGACAGGGAATTTTGTCACCAGGGAAGGACGGGTGTTGGGGCCCCATAAGGGTATCACCCACTACACCAAAGGGCAGAGACGGGGATTGGATTTGCCCATGGGAGAGCGGGTTTTTGTAACCGGAATTTGTCCGGATACAAAGGACGTGATTATTGGAAAAAACGAAGAATTATTTACAACCAGAGTGATCTGTGAGGATGTCAACTATATGGGAATGGAAGCGTTGGAAGAACCCCGCAGGGTCTGGGCAAAGATCAGATATAATCATAAGGGAGAGTATTGTACCATTCGTCAGATATCAGAAAGTAGGATAGAAGCGATTTTTGAAGCCCCTGTGCGGGCAGCTACACCGGGACAGGCGCTTTGCTTTTACGAAGGGGAGTATCTGCTGGGCGGAGGTACCATAACAGAAAAATAAAAATGAGCAACAAAAAAGCACCCACATGACGGTATGGGTGCTTTTGTTTTGTCTTTATTAAGCCATTTCGTTTACAGCCTTGCTGAGACGGGAAACTTTACGAGCTACGTTGTTCTTGTGGTAAACACCTTTGCTTGCAGCCATTTCGATAGCCTTGGTTGCAGCAGCAAGTTCAGCAGTAGCCAAAGCCTTGTCGCCAGCCTCAATCGCAGCGAAAACTTTCTTCATAGCAGTCTTAACACCGGACTTGATAGCCTTATTTCTCTCGGCTCTTGTACGGTTAACCATAATTCTTTTCTTTGCGGATTTAATGTTAGCCAAAGTCGTACACCTCCATTTGTATACTATTATTAAATGTTTTCAAGGGTTCACTTTAGCCAGACACGGGGGGCTAATGTAAACATTCGAAGTTATTTTAGTAAAAATATTGGGTTTTGTCAACATTTATTTTATATTCTCTTGATACAAAAGAATAATTAGGGGGAAAAGGAACAAAATATTTCTAAAATTGATCATTGTGAGTTACAGGAGTGTGAAATGTATGGAGAACTACAGAGTGCGTACAGACCTTGCCCTGGAGGCCAAGGAGAGTATCAGCGAAGAGGAAGCAGGAATGCATGGTGTCAGGGTGGAGGAATACCATCCGCAGGAGGGAGACATCCGTGTGACTAAAGTAATGATTGATACTAAAAATGCCGCAAAATGCATGGGAAAGCCCATGGGCGTATATGTGACCATGGAGGCCGCTGAAATGGTGGAACCGGACGAGGGGTATCACAGGGAGATTTCAGGGTGTTTGGCTAGGGAACTGCAGGCATTATTGCCGGAAGCAGAGAAGGAACAGGCGGTACTTGTGGTGGGATTGGGGAACCGGGAAGTGACAGCAGATGCTCTGGGGCCTCAGGTGGTAGACAATTTGCTGGTGACCAGACATATCGTTCGTGAGTATGGAAGGAGAGCCTATAATTGCGAAAAGGTAAATGAAGTGAGTGCTTTAGAGCCCGGTGTCATGGCAAAGACAGGGATGGAAACGGCAGAGATTATCAAAGGTGTGGTGAAGGAGACCAAGCCCGATGTGGTGATTGTGGTGGATGCGTTGGCAGCCCGCAGTACGAAACGATTAAACCGTACCATTCAGATTACCAATACCGGGATTTCACCGGGGTCCGGTGTGGGAAACCACAGAGATGCCATCAACGAGGAAATCCTGGGAATTCCCGTCATTGCGGTGGGGGTACCTACGGTAGTGGATGCAGCCACCATTGTTGGTGACGCATTGGAAAAATATTTGGAGGACAAACAGCAGATTTACTTCTCGGAGTTAAACAATATGTATATGACGGGCAAGGATATCGATGCTGTGATAAAGCGGGTAAGTTTCACAATTTCCGAAGGAATTAATATGGCCTTGTGTGATTCTGTTTCGGAAGAATAGCTGCGGGGGATGTCTCATATACTTTGTAAGAACATTTTTCGGAGGTGATATCAGTGGAATCTCGCATCTTGCAATCCCGCCTGATGTGGCTGTTTACGGCTTTGTGGGTCATTCTGTGGGCAGGGAGTTTTGAAGGGTATATGACGGCTACATTTTCGTTGCCCTATTATGCAATGGAGAAGGGCTATAGCGAGAACGACTGGTATCTTTGTGAGGGAGTCCGAGGTGTTTTTCCCATTTATGAATATAGTCGCGCTACGAAATACAAAATGGTTGCGTTGGCAGAAGGTGCGGAGGAAAAATGGGTATCGGAGGAACTTTCGAAAGTGCCTTCCGGGGAGGAGAACGATTTGCCCGGTCCATCTTTGGAAGAACTGATGCTACAGGAAAATCAGGTGAGTCTGCCTGCAACACCGGGGCCAACCATACGGGAAGAGGAGCATTTTTCACCCAGGACCCAACAGACTCAGGTGGATTTAAAGGGGCTGGAAGATTATGAAACATTGGTTTCTGCCTTTTATACCATTGATGCCAATACGTCGGCCGGTAGTGAACGGCTGAACATACATAAATTATTGGATGCAGATATGACTATAAATAAAGACCCTTCGGTGCCCCAGATATTGATTTTTCATACCCATTCGATGGAGGGATACGCTGACGAAAATGGGGGAGGACCGGGAGCGGGGATTATGGGAGCCGGAGATTATTTGGCAACGATTTTACGGGAAACGTATGGGTATCATGTGATTCACCATGAAGGACGTTACGACGTGGATGGCAGAAGTGATGCCTACAGCAATGCCTTGCCTGAAATTGCTAAGATATTAGAAGAAAATCCGTCTATTGAAGTGGTTATTGATTTGCATCGGGATGAAATGCCGGAGGACAAACGTCTGGTGATGGATGTAGACGGCAGACCTACCGCTAGATTTATGTTCTTTAATGGGTTGTCTCGTACGAAAAAGACGGGGGATATTGATTATTTATATAACCAAAATCTGGACGGGAACCTATCTTTTTCCTTTCAGATGCAGTTGAAAGCGGCGGAATATTATCCCGGTCTCACCAGAAAGATTTATCTCAAGGGGTACCGATATAATATGCACCTTGCACCGAAATATCTGTTGGTGGAACTTGGGGCACAAAACAACACCATGGAGGAGGCATTGAACGCCTGTGGCCCTTTGGCACATGTTTTGGACTTGGTGCTATCCGGGACTTGAATTTGGCGTTTTCCGGCCTTTAGTTTTTATGGACATTTGGAAGAAATTCTGTTACAATCATACTACCTATTTGGAAAGTATGAGGAGACATAGATGGCAGGTATTGACCAGAATCATATTCGCAATTTTTGCATTGTTGCACATATAGACCATGGCAAATCCACCTTGGCTGATCGCATCATAGAGCACACGGGACTTTTGACCAGCAGAGAGATGCAGGCGCAGGTGTTGGACAATATGGATTTAGAGAGGGAACGTGGCATCACCATTAAGGCCCAATCCGTCAGAACAGTATATAAGGCAAAGAATGGGGAAGAGTATATTTTCAATCTGATTGATACCCCGGGACATGTGGATTTTAATTACGAGGTCAGCCGTTCCCTGGCAGCCTGTGATGGTGCGATTTTGGTGGTGGATGCGGCCCAGGGCATTGAGGCTCAGACCCTTGCCAATGTATATTTGGCGTTGGACAATGATTTGGATGTATTCCCTGTCATTAATAAAATCGACCTGCCCAGTGCAGAGCCCCAGAGAGTCATTGATGAAATAGAAGATGTGATTGGGCTGGAAGCCCAGGATGCCCCTTTGATTTCTGCTAAAAACGGCATTGGAATCGAAGATGTGTTGGAGCAGATTGTGGAAAAGATTCCGGCCCCCAAGGGAGACCCTAAAGCCCCTTTAAAGGCTTTGATTTTCGATTCCCTATATGATTCCTATAAAGGCGTTATCGTTTTCTGCCGTGTGATGGAAGGAACTGTGAAAAAGGGTACGGAAATTCTGATGATGGCCACCGGAGCGAAGCAGGAAGTGGTCGAAGTGGGCACTTTCGGCGCCGGACAGTTCATTCCCTGTGAGGAATTGTCTGCAGGTATGGTTGGTTATATTATGGCTTCCATTAAGAACGTGAAGGATACGGCTGTGGGAGATACGGTGACGGATGCCAACAGACCCTGCGCAGAGGCACTTCCCGGATATAAAAAAGTGCAGTCCATGGTGTACTGTGGTATGTATCCGGCAGACGGCGCCAAGTATCCGGATTTACGTGATGCATTAGAAAAACTGAAGCTGAATGATGCATCCCTCCACTATGAGCCGGAAACTTCTATTGCTTTGGGCTTTGGATTCCGATGTGGATTCTTGGGATTGCTTCACTTGGAAGTGATTCAGGAACGTTTGGAGCGAGAGTATAATTTGGATTTGGTTACCACAGCACCTGGCGTTGTTTATAAAGTGTTTAAGACCAATGGAGAAGTCATTGAACTGACCAATCCTTCCAATCTACCAGACCCTGCAGAAATTGAACATATGGAAGAACCCATTGTCAGTGCAGAGATTATGGTGACCAGTGAATATATCGGTGCCATTATGGAGTTGTGCCAGGAAAGACGTGGCAGATATCTGGGTATGGAATACACTACCGGTGGACGTGCCTTGATTCGATATGATTTGCCCTTGAATGAAATTATTTATGACTTCTTCGATGCGTTGAAATCCAGATCCAAAGGATATGCTTCCTTCGACTATGATATTAAGGGATATGAGACCTCCAAGTTGGTGAAGCTGGATATTCTTGTGAATCGAGAGGAAGTGGATGCGTTGTCCTTTATTGTGCATGGAGAATCTGCGTACGAGAGAGGACGGAAAATGTGTGAGAAACTGAAGGAAGAGATTCCCAGGCATTTGTTTGAAATCCCCATTCAGGCGGCTGTGGGTGGCAAGGTTATCGCCCGAGAGACGGTGAAGGCAATGCGCAAGGACGTGCTTGCAAAATGCTACGGCGGTGATATCACCCGTAAGAAGAAACTGTTGGAGAAACAAAAGGAAGGCAAGAAGCGCATGCGTCAGATAGGCAATGTGGAAATTCCTCAAAAGGCCTTTATGAGCGTGTTAAAATTGGACGAGAAATAAATGAAACAGAATTTGGAATTGTATTTTCACATTCCCTTTTGCGAAAGAAAATGTCTGTATTGTGATTTTTTATCTGCAACCGCCACAGAACAGACCAAAGAACAGTATATGGAGGCGCTTCTGACCGAATTGGTCGGAAGCGCCAAGCAATATGCAAACAAAGTGGTGGACACCATTTTTTTTGGTGGAGGTACACCTTCTGTGGTGGATCCCATCTATATAGAACGGGTGATGTCTGCCGTCAGGGAACATTTCTCTATGACAGAGCAACCGGAGATTACAATAGAGGTCAATCCCGGCACTGTGGACAGGAAAAAACTGCTGTGTTATCGCCGGGCCGGAATCAACCGGCTCAGCATCGGGCTGCAGTCTGCAAACGATGATGCATTAAAACGGCTTGGGAGAATTCATACCTGGGCGCAGTTCCTTGAAACCTATGAAACTGCCAGAGAACTTGGGTTTGATAATATTAATGTAGATTTGATGAGCGCACTGCCGGGACAAAGTGTGGAAGAGTATACACAAGGCCTAGAAAAGGTACTTGCATTGACACCTCCGCCGGAGCATATTTCTGCCTATAGCTTGATTTTAGAGGAGGGTACCCCTTTTTATACGATGGCGCAGGAGGGAGAACTTACTTTTCCTTCGGAAGAAGAAGATCGTGCTATGTATTATCTTACTGGGGAGATTTTGGCCCGGGCCGGGTATGATAGATATGAAATCTCTAACTATGCCCGTCCCGGAAAAGAGTGCAGGCACAATATTGGATATTGGAGACGCGTAAACTATATTGGATATGGTATTGGCGCAGCTTCGCTTTGGGAGGATAGGAGATTTCAGAATACAGATCAGTTGACAACCTATCTGAAGAATCCTCTGGATGCAAGAATATCCGAAGAATTATTGACAAAAGAAGATTGCATGGAGGAATTCCTCTTTTTAGGATTACGTTTGACCCGTGGAGTTCGCCTATCGGACTTTATACAGAACTTTGGTGTTTCTATGGAAGAACTCTTTGGGGAAGTGATAGAAAAAAATATTGCGGAGGGTTTACTGGAGCGTAAAGGTAACGGGGCAGAGGAATGGGTGTGCCTCACAGAACGTGGGCTGGATGTGAGCAATTATGTGATGGCGCAGTTTTTATTACATTGACAGGCACGAAGCATAGAAGGTCACATAAAATAGTATTAAGACGAATCCATAGGGGTATCATTTGGAAACATTTAAAATGCCGCTCAGTCGGGAAGAAGAGGCGAAGTATATTCGTATGCTGAGTCAGACCCCTGAGGAAGCAGCGTGGGCAAGGCAAATGTTGATTGAGAGGAACCTGCGGCTGGTGGCACATATTGTAAAAAAATACCAGTGTCGTGAAGAGGACACCGAGGATTATATTTCCATTGGATGTATCGGCTTAATCAAAGCAGTCAATACCTTTGATGAAGGAAAAGGGAGGCTGGCCACCTACGCATGCCGATGTATAGAGAACGAACTTTTGATGTTTTTCAGAGGTAAGAAGAAATTTGGCAGAGAAATTTCTCTTTACGAGCCCATAGGTCAGGATAAAGAGGGGAATGAGATTCATCTTGTGGATGTAATTCCCCAAGAACAGCCGGATATTGTGGATGTGATGGAACGCAATCGCCAGATTGCCTGCCTGATGGGATTGGTGGATACGGTTCTAACGGATAGAGAAAAAGAGATACTCACCTTGCGTTATGGACTTGGGGGAAGTGAACGTTTGACACAAAATGAGATTGCCGGACAATTAGGGATATCCAGAAGTTATGTGTCCAGAATAGAAAAGAAGGCACTTTCCAAACTGCGGGAGCAGATACAGGATGTATAGATTACAATAGAAGTAAAGGAGTGTAGTGTGTCGGAGAGGTAAATTGAACAAGGAGGTACAAATATGTTCAGTACAACAATTACCGGCGCAGTACATGGAGTGCAGGCCTATTTGGTGCGCGTGGAAGCAGATGTTTCCGGAGGGCTTCCCGCGTTCCTGATGGTGGGGTCTCTCAGCATCGAAACAAGAGAAGCCAGGGAACGGGTGATGGTGAGCCTGAAGAATAAGGGGGTACAAATTCCGCCACGTCATATCACCGTTAATCTTTCCCCCGGCGATAAGCGTAAAGAAGGGACGGCCTTTGACCTGGCCATTGCCGTGGCAATTCTCAAAGCCACGGAAGTGATTTCGCCTACAGCCACGGAAGATACGTTGTTTCTTGGAGAATTGGGACTGGATGGTGATATCAGACCGGCAAAGGGTGTGTTGCCCATCGTTCGGGAAGCAGCCCGACAGGGTATCAAAAAGTGTATTGTTCCCTTTCAAAATTCCAAGGAAGCAGCGGTGATTCCTGGAATGGAAGTGCGAGGGGCAAGGGATATCCTGGAAGTTATCGGGTACTTGTCTGCAAAAGAAGGCGAGCAAGAGGAACAATTACCTTTGGTGGGACATGATCAAGGACCCTTGGCTCCCAATGAAACAGTGGCACACAATTTAGACTTTTCTGAAATTGCAGGGCAGGAGATGGCCAAAAGGGCAGCCGAGATTTCGGCGGCCGGATTTCATAATTTGCTGATGGTGGGGCCACCCGGCGTGGGCAAATCTATGATAGCGGGATGTATGCCTGAAATATTACCGCCTCTTAGCAGAGAGGAAAGCCTGGAGGTCACATCCATCAAAAGTATTGCAGGGGAATTGGATCTGGGGGAAACCCTGTGTACCAGACGCCCTTTCATAAGTCCTCATCATTCTATTTCTTTGACCGCTCTCGTAGGAGGCGGGACAATTCCGAAACCCGGCCGGATTTCGCTGGCCCACAGAGGGGTTCTCTTTCTGGACGAATTACCTGAATTTGACAAACATGTTTTGGATGCCATGAGGCAACCCTTGGAGGAACGTAAAATCCATATTTCAAGGGTGGGCGGTAGCTTTTCGTTTCCTGCGGATTTTATTTTTGCAGGTGCCATGAATCCCTGCCCCTGTGGTTATTATCCGGACAGAAACAGGTGCCATTGTTCGGAGACGGAAATATCTCGCTATATGCGTAAGGTGTCCGGGCCAATTTTGGACCGCATAGATTTATGCGTGGAACTACAAGCAATCTCCTTGGATAAGATGAAGGGGTTCAACCACTGTGAGAATAGTGCAAGCATACGTCATAGGGTGGAAAAAGCAAGAATGCGGCAAGAACAAAGGTTTTCAAAAACTTCAATCCGGTTTAATGGTGATATCCCTGGCCCGCGGGTGGAGGAATACTGTTATTTGGGGGAAGAGGAAAAGAGATGTATGGAGCAGTTGTATCATAATTTGCAACTGAGTATGCGTTCCTATCACAGAATAATACGGGTAGCTAGGACCATTGCAGATTTAGAGGAAGAAGAGAAAATTGGGGTAGAACATTTGATGGAAGCTGCCATGTACAGACCATCTCTAGATTATTGGAAATGATGTTATATATGGTAAAATAGGGTTGCCTTTTTCTGTATAATAGTATACAATGTATTGGCAGTAAATGAAGAATGGGTGGATAATATGAGTTCAAAAACATTAGGTTATATTATAAAAAGATTATTTTTGGCAGTTTTAACGGTATGGGTTGTTATTACCGTTACCTTTTTCGCTACCAGAATGATTCCCGGAGGTCCGTTCATTGGAGAAAAGGCAACCTCTCCGGCAGCACAGGCAGCCCTGGAGGCGAAGTATGGTTTGGACAAGCCTGTGTTTGAGCAATATGTGACGTATTTGAAGGGCGTTGTGTTTGATTTTGATTTTGGCCCCTCCCTGAAACAAAGAGGCCGCATGGTTATCGATATCATTGGAGACGGCATGAAGATCAGTGCCAAGCTGGGTGTGATTGCAGCATGTAGTGCCGCAGTAGTGGGTATTGTGTTGGGGTCCATTGCAGCCCTGCGCAGAAACAAAATCATTGATAAAGTAATTATGGTGGTGACTACGGCCTGTGTATCCATGCCTACCTTTATTATGGGAAGCCTGATGTTAATTCTGTTTTCCCTGAAGTTGGGTTGGTTACCTGCCAATGGTGACAGTCAGGGCGGTTTGATATTGCCCATCATTTCGCTGGCATTATATCCTATGGCATATATTACCAGATTGACCCGTTCTTCTATGTTGGATGTGTTGGGACAGGACTATATCAGAACGGCAAGAGCGAAGGGTGTGCCCAGGTTAAAGATTATTTTTGGACATGCTTTGAAGAACTCTTTGATTCCAGTAATCACCTATTTTGGCCCCATGTTGGCATATATTGTTACCGGTTCCCTGGTAGTAGAAAAGATTTTTGCAGTGCCCGGCATTGGACGTGCATTTGTAAATAGTATTACAGGTCGTGATTATACTTTGGTTATGGGTACCACGATTGTATTGGCGGTATTGATTGTAGTGATGAACCTGATCAGCGATATCCTCTATAAGGTAGTTGATCCCCGCATCAATTTGGAATAGGAGACGAGACAAATGGATATGAAAAAAATAAAGATGCCCAGCCTCCACACGGATTTGGATGCGTTTATCCCTGCCACCGATGCAGAGAAAGAGTATATTGTCCAGATGAGACCTTCCACCACCTTCTTTAAGGATGGTGTAAAGAGACTTCTGAAGAATAAGATTGCCACTGCAAGCCTGATTATTATGGTAATTATCATTCTTGCAAGTATTCTGATTCCTGTGTTTTGGCCTTATAGTTACGAAGCACAGTTGGGTAACCAACCCGGAAAACCTGTAGATTCTTCTTATAATAATTTGGCTCCTTTTGAATATGGCAAGACAGAATTAAAGAGAATCGAGGCGGGAGAGAAGGTATTCCCCCATATTTTCGGTACGGACTCTGCCGGTAGAGATTACTTTATCCGTGTGGTATATGGTACCCGTATTTCCTTGGCAGTAGGTTTGTTTGCAAGCATTATTGTGTTGATTATTGGTATGACTATCGGTTCCATCGCGGGCTATTGTGGCGGCAAAGTGGACTTGTTTATCATGCGTATTGTAGATATTATCTACTCATTGCCGGATATGTTGATGGTTATCCTGTTGTCAGTGGTGCTGAAAATGGCACTTGTGGATGCGATTGCAGGTACCGTGTTGGAGAAAATTGGTGTAAATATCATCAGTTTGTTCATTGTTTTTGGTTTGCTGTATTGGGTTTCCATGTCCCGACTGATTCGTGGACAGATATTGTCTTTGCGTGAGCAGGAATATGTGCTTGCGTCAAAAGCCATGGGAGCAAAGGCAAACTGGGTCATCAGAAAGCATTTGATGCCTAACTGCATCAGTGTGGTTATTATTTCCACGGCGTTGCAGATTCCCAGCGCAATTTTTACAGAAAGTTATCTGTCCTTCCTGGGTCTGGGTGTGAATGCACCCATGCCTTCCTTGGGTTCCCTTGCATCGGATGCTTTGAATGGAATTCATTCTTATCCCTATCGTTTGGTAATTCCGGCGATAGTGATATCTTTGATTGTGTTGTCTTTGAATCTTTTGGGTGATGGTCTGCGTGACGCATTTGACCCGAAATTGAATGGTTAAGGAAGGGAGTCATGATATGTCAGCATTATTAGAAGTAAAAGACCTCCATACCTCCTTCTTTACAGATGCCGGAGAGGTAAAGGCGGTAAATGGTGTTTCCTTTTTTCTTGAAAAAGGAAAAGTACTTGGAATCGTAGGTGAGTCCGGTTCCGGTAAGTCTGTTACTGCATATTCTATTATGCAGATTTTGGCAGGTACCGGTAAGATTGTTTCCGGTTCCATTAAGTTGAACGGAGAAGAATTGGTTGGTGCAGATGAGAAAATGATGCACAACATTCGTGGAAATAAAGTAAGTATTATTTTCCAGGACCCTATGACCAGTTTGAATCCTACCTATACGATTGGAAAACAGTTGACAGAGGCAATTCTTTTGCACACAGGCCGAAATAAAGAACAGGCCTATGAAAGAGCAGTGGAAATGCTGAAATTGGTCAATGTGAATGAACCTGAAAAGAGAATGAAACAGTACCCCTACGAGTTCTCAGGTGGTATGAGACAGAGAGTTATGATTGCAATGGCACTGGCCTGCGAACCGGATATCCTGATTGCAGACGAGCCTACCACTGCATTGGATGTGACTATTCAGGCACAGATTTTGGATTTGATGAAGTCCCTGCAGGAAGAGTTGGGGATGGCAATTATTATGATTACCCATGACTTGGGTGTAGTGGCACAGATGTGCGATGAAGTGATTGTTATGTATGCAGGTTCTATCTGTGAGCAGGGCACCGCAGATGAGATTTTCTACAATCCTAAGCATGAGTATACCAAGGGCCTTCTGCGCTCCATTCCCACAGCCAATTCTGCGGGAAGCAGACTGCAACCCATCAGTGGTACCCCTATTGACCTTTTGAATATGCCTAAGGGTTGTCCTTTTGCCAGCCGTTGCGATAATGCTATGAAGATTTGTTTGGAGCATAAACCTGAACGGATTGGCATCAATGAGAATCACGCAGCATCCTGCTGGATGAATGTAAAAGAAGGCGTTGAAAACGGCACTATGGTGCTGGAAAGCGCTGATGATAAAGGCGGTGAAGCAGATGACTGATACGAATAGACCATTGGTAGAGGTAAAACACCTCAAAGAGTACTTTAACATTAATATGGGTCTGTTCAAGACCAAACCGCTGAAGGCTGTGGACGATGTTTCTTTTACCATTCACAAGGGAGAGACTCTGGGCCTGGTAGGTGAGTCCGGATGTGGTAAGACCACTGTGGGACGTACCCTGCTTCATTTATATAAGCCCACAGATGGTGAAATCTGGTATGATGGAAAGCTGATTAAGACGCCGGATGATATCAAGGAGTTTCGTAAAAAAGCAACCATGGTATTCCAGGATCCTTATTCTTCCCTGAATCCCCGTATGACGGTTTCCGATATCATCGGAGAGCCCCTGGATGTGCACCATTTGTGCCAGACCAAGAAGGAGAGAGAAGAACGTATTTTAGAACTGATGGGCCATGTGGGACTGAACAGTGAACATGCTTCCCGTTATGCCCATGAATTTTCCGGCGGTCAGAGACAGCGTATTGGTATTGCAAGAGCGCTTGCTGTAAATCCTGAATTTATTGTGTGTGATGAGCCTGTATCTGCATTGGATGTATCCATTCAGGCACAGGTGATAAATATGTTTGATGAGTTGCAGGACAAATTGGGCTTGACCTATTTGTTCATCGCCCACGACTTGTTAGTGGTTCGTCACATCAGTGACCGAATTGCGGTTATGTACCTGGGCAAAATGGTGGAGTTGGCGGATGCGGATGAAATTTATAATCGTCCTTTGCATCCTTATTCCAAATCCCTGCTCTCCTCAGTTCCGGTTCCGGATCCTAAGATTGCGAGAGCAAATAAGAGAATCGTGCTTTCGGGAGACATTCCCAGTCCTCTGAATGCACCTTCAGGTTGTCCTTTCCGTACACGCTGTGCTTATGCGACAGAAAAGTGTGCAGAGGTGATGCCTGAGTTCAAAGAAGTGTCTAAGGGACACTTTGTGGCATGTCATCATATTGATGAAATCAATTAATATAAGGAGGAAAGAGATGAAAAAGTTATTATCTCTGGTACTTGCAGTTGCTATGCTTGTTGGCATGACTGCATGTGGCAACACTGAAGTTGCCGTAGAAAGCGGAGCTTCCGCTGAAGCTGCAGTAGTAGATACTCTTGCAGTTTGTTTGGCTACCGAGCCTGATACACTTGATCCTGCGCTGAACTCTGCAGTGGATGGTGCAACCATGGTAGCTCATCTGTTCCAGGGCCTTGCAAAATGGGCACAGGATGAAACAGGTAAGCTGGTTGTTGTACCTGATGCAGTAGAAGAGTTGGTTGAGGGTGTAGTAAATGAGGACGGTACTGTTACCTATACCTACACCTTGAAGGATGGCCTTGTATGGTCTGACGGACAGCCTGTAACCGCAGCTGACTTTGTGTTTGCATGGAATCGTGCAGCATCTGTTGAGTTGGCAGCTGATTACTGCTATATGTTTGAGGTTGTAGACGGTTATGCTGATATCTGGGCTGATGAGCCTGCAGAAGATGCAGCACTTAACGTTGTAGCAGTTGATGACAAGACTCTGGTTGTTACCTTGGCTAACGCAGTTAGCTACTGGAACGAGTTGCTGGCATTCCCCACCTACTTCCCCGTACGTGAGGACGTAGTTGCTAACGAAGCATGGGCAACTGATCCTGCTACCTATGTATGTAATGGTGCTTACACCATCACCGCTTGGGAGCACAATTCCAAGATTACTTTGACCAAGAATGAGAACTATTCTGACGCAGCAAACGTTACTATGCCTACCTTGGAGTTCTATTTGTCTGATGATGCAGCAAATATGTTGACCAACTTCCAGAATGGTGACTGGATGCTGATCGATGATGTTCCCACCAATGAAATTGCTAACTTGAAGGCTAACTATCCTGAAGAGTTCGTAATCGCAGGTCAGATTGGTACCTACTATGTATGCTGGTGCATCAATGAAGAAATCCTTCCTGAAGGTTCTACTCTTACCGGTGTAGAAGCTGAAGAGGCAAGAGAGGAAATCAGAAATGCAATCGGCTTGCTCTTTGACCGTAACTACATCGTTGAAGATGTAGCTCAGGGTGGTCAGGTACCCGCTTCTTCTTTCGTAGCTATGGGTATGACCAATCCCGATGGTACTGAGTTCTACAAGACTGCTGGTGACAGCGATGAGTTCTATGGCTACTACAATGTAGCGGCAGAAGCTTATGAGGCTAACTGGGCAGCTGCAATTGAGACCTTGAAGAAGTACTATACTTTTGACGAGGCAACTCAGATGTTTACTGACTTCCCTACTTTGACCTACCTCTACAATACCGCTGAAAGCCACAAGGCAATCGGTGAGTATTTGCAGGCAGCAATGGCAGGTGTTGGTATCACCATGAATATGGAGAACCCGGAATGGGCTACCTTCTTGAACACACGTAAAGAGGGTAACTACTCTGTAGCTCGTAACGGTTGGGTAGCTGACTACAGCGATCCTATCTGCTTCTTGGATATGTGGACTACCGTTTCCGGTAACAACGATATCCAGTATGGTAAGGGCGCTCACGCAGAGCTTGCTATGTACGATTTGGATTTGACTGAGTACGGTTTCGAGTTGAAGGTAGAAGATGGCACATGGGCAGAGACCTATGATGAATTGATTGCAATCATCAAGTCCTGCACTGACAACGAAGTTCGTTATCAGTTGATGCATGTGGCTGAAGATTTCTTGATGGAAACAGGATGTATCGTTCCTCTGTATTACTATACAGACCTTTACATGATTGATGATTCCGTAAAAGGATTCTTCTCCAATCCTTTGGGTTACAAGTACTTCATGGGATGTACCATCGAGTAATTTTGTGACGAAATACAAAATCTGATTTTGTTCCCCCTTGGCTTTGGCTGAGGGGGATTCTTTTAGTTCATAGGAAATTCCTATGAACTAAAAATCGCTCCGCTGAGGATGCGCAGCTCGCGGAATGGAAGTTTGCCTTGCAGGCACCGCTCGCGCGCGAAGAATCCGCATGCGGATTCTTTTTTTATTGAAGAAATTGCGATTTTGATATTGCATATTTGGGGCCCCTTTGCTATGATGATTTTATCTCAAATTCTTGGCATTCGCCAAATTTTCCATTTATAAAACGTACCTTGATAATTGAATAGGGATTACACTCTTGAAAGATATATTAAATTCTCTTATAATATAGACATAAATCTATAGGAAAGAGGGTGTCGAAGGTGGGTGAGGAATTGGCTGTTTTTAAAGGATATTTAAGAAGTTTGATGAGACAACTGAAATTGCTCAAAATTGCAATTGATAAACAAGACATAGAAGAAGCAAAGAAAATTATCAATGAACTGATTGAAGACACACAGAACAATATTGAGGATTAGAATATACAAATGAAAAGATTTAGAGTGTAATTCCTATTGAATTATCAAGGGAGTTGCACTCTTTTTGATTGTATATGTAAGGGGAAATATTATGAAAGAACAGGAACAGATTTATGCTTGTTGGCTGATGAATTGTCCTTCACTGAGTGACAGGCAAAAGATGAAACTTTATCAGACTTGCGAGAGCCTGGAAGAATTATATTTTTCCTCGACCAAATTGTGGAGGACAGTGTTGTCGGAGAAAGGAACCCAGGCTTTATCAAAGTACACGGAATGTTGGAAGCCGGAAGAGGAGTATGCCGGTATGGTGAACCGGGGTATTGCATTAGTTACCGCATTTGATAAGAATTACCCAAATAAACTGGCAGATATTCCGGATCCACCCTTCGGTCTGTTTACAAAAGGGAAATGGCGGGCCAAGGAAAGTCCAACGGTCGCCATCATCGGAGCCAGAGACTGTTCTCCCTATGGGGAGCATATAGCCCGAGAAGTGGCAGGCGGCTTGGCAAAGGCGGGGATTACCGTGGTGAGTGGAATGGCCAGAGGAATTGACGGAATCGCGCAACGGGCGGCACTGGATGTCTACGGCTTTTCCGTGGGTGTTCTGGGCAGTGGAGTAGATGTCTGTTATCCTGTGCAAAACAGAGATTTATACGATCAACTAACAGATAAAGGAATGCTTATTTCTTCTTTTCCGTTGGGATATCCGGCAAAACCCTTGAATTTCCCTATCAGAAATAGAATTGTCAGTGGACTGGCAGATGCAGTGATTGTGATAGAGGCCAGAAAGAAAAGTGGTACATTGATCACTGTGGATATGGCGTTGGAACAGGGAAGGGAAGTATATGTGGTTCCCGGGCGGATTACGGATGAATTAAGCAAAGGGTGCAATGCTCTTTTATGTCAAGGGGCCAATGTGTTTACTTCGACAGAAGAGTTTATCAAAGAAATCACAGGAGAAAGGCACACCTTGGACACAAGTTCTTTTACAGTGATGACCGGTTCCGCAACCGAAGAGTCTGATGTGGCACATAAACTGCTTGAACTCTTAAATTATGAGCCCAAATCAATTTATGAAATTATGAACGAATGGGATAAGAAAATATCACTGTCACAGCTTTCTTCCAACTTAATGATGCTATGTGCAACAGGAAAAATTCGACAAATCTCACCGGGGCAATTTTGTCTATTATAACCTTGTGAAGAGTGGTCATATATGCTATCATAAAAAGACGAACGTAGCGTAAAATTAAGGCGGGAAAGTGACATCCTTCAGGAAGTGAAAAATCAGGAAAGAGGGCTGCGAAAATGTTTCGAGATAGAACGAAAGTGGTACAAATCGGAGATAGAAAAATTGGGGGAGGAAATCCCATTTTAATACAGTCTATGACCAATACACCCACCCAGGATGTGGGGGCTACTGTAGCCCAGATTTTAGCATTGGAAAAAGCCGGGTGCGAAATTGTCAGATGCACAGTCCCGGACATGGAAGCGGCAAAAGCGTTGGCAGAGATTAAGAAGCAGATCCATATTCCTTTGGTGGCAGATATTCACTTTGATTATAAGATGGCCATCGCCGCCATGGAGAATGGAGCAGATAAGATTCGTATTAATCCCGGCAACATTGGCACCCTTGACCGAATCAAAGCGGTAGTGGATGTGGCAAAAGAGAGAAACATTCCTATTCGTGTGGGCGTGAACAGTGGATCGCTGGAGAAACATCTGGTGGAAAAATACCATGGTGTGACGGCAGAAGGAATCGTAGAAAGTGCCCTAGATAAAGTAAAATTGATAGAGGATTTAGGCTATGACAATTTGGTCATCAGCATCAAATCCTCCGATGTGCTTATGTGCGTGAAGGCCCATGAACTTTTGGCAGATAAGACACCCTACCCCTTGCATGTGGGGATCACGGAATCCGGTACAGTACAGAGTGGAAATATCAAATCAGCCATTGGGCTTGGACTGATTTTAAATCAGGGAATTGGAGATACCATTCGTGTATCCCTGACAGGCAATCCTGTGGAAGAAATCAAATCCGCGAAACTGATTTTGCGCACTCTGGGACTGCGCAAAGGAGGGATAGAAGTGGTTTCCTGTCCTACCTGTGGACGCACGAAGATCGATTTGATTGGTCTTGCATCCAAAGTGGAAGAGATGGTGCAGGATTATCCGCTGGATATAAAAGTGGCTGTGATGGGCTGTGTTGTGAATGGCCCAGGCGAAGCCAAAGAGGCGGATTTGGGAATTGCCGGAGGTGTCGGCGAGGGACTTTTGATTAAAAAGGGAGAAATTGTCCGTAAGGTGCCGGAAAATGAACTGTTAGATGCATTGCGAGAAGAATTGGAACATTGGAAATGAAGGAAAATACATTTTTAGAGGTATTTCCCACACTGAAATTAAAGGGAAATTTACCGGATAAATTGAAGAATGTTGTGGTGGAAAGGATTTCTGCCACCAAACAACGGGACAGAGTGACGATTGTGCTGCGAAGTGGCATTCTGTTGTCCAAGATGGAAATTAGAGCCATGGAGCAGGAGATCAAGCGCCAGGTGTTTCATCAGAACGATATGGAGTTACATATTATTGAACGCTATCAACTTTCCGGCCAGTATACGCCGGCCAATCTCTTGGAGGTCTATGGAGACAGTATCCTGCAAGAATTAGAAGAGTACAATCATATTATATATACAGCGTTCCGTCGTGCGGACAAGGAATATTCCGATGCAGATATTTTGACCATCCGTTTAGAGGATACGGTGCTCAATCATGGCATCGAAGAAAAACTTCAGGCGATTATGGAGAAGATTTACACCGAACGATTCGGCTTCGCAACCGGTATTTGTATCGAGTACAAGGAACCGGTTGCAAACAAGCATACTTACGAGGATGAAGTGCGTATCCAACTGAAGGTGGATGAAATCTATCGCAGAATGAAGGGGATAAAAGCAGATTCTATCGGGGGAGAAGTGGGTGAAGGAGCACAGAAAGACGATGCTTCCACCCCATCTTTAAAATCGAAAGCAACGGACAAAAAGTCCCTGAACAAAGATGGTTCCGCAAAATCCGGTGGGGAGAAAAGCCTTAAGAGATCAGAGCATCCGGATGTGCTGTATGGCAAGGATTTTCAGGATGAGGCGATTCCCATTGAAGATATCCTTGGGGAAATGGGGAATGTTGTCATTCGTGGCAAAATTATCAAATGTGATAAGAGGGAGACCAGGAAGGCCAACGACATCGTCTCATTTGATGTGACAGACTTTACGGACACGATTACCGTGAAATTGTTTGTAGACAAGGAATTGGTCAACGATTTTGTCAAAACTTTGAAGGTGGGAAGTTTCGTTAAGGTTATGGGTAGAGCCAGCCTGGACGATTACGACCACGAAATTACCGTCAGTTTCGTAAAGGGAATCATGAAGATTCCTAATTTTGTGGTACCTAGAAAAGACTTGGCGGCTTATAAGAGAGTGGAGTTGCATTGTCATACCAAAATGAGCGACATGGATGCAATCTCTGAGGCCAGTGATATTGTTGCCAGAGCACATCAATGGGGACATCGTGCCATCGCCATTACGGATCATGGTGTGACACAGGGATTTCCCCATGCCAATAAGACCTGGTCCGGTCTGTGGAAGGATGAAAAAAAGAAAAGAGAAGAAGCAGGGCAGAGCAATCCTGACAAGCAGGACTTTTTCAAGGTAATCTACGGTGTGGAAGGATATTTGGTGGATGACCTTCAGAAAATTGTGACCGGTGAGAAAAACCAACTGCTTACAGGGGATTATGTTGTATTTGATGTGGAGACCACAGGATTTTCTCCAATTAAGAATAAGATTATTGAGATTGGTGCAGTGAAGGTCAGCGGCGGAGAAGTGGTGGATCGGTTCTCAACCTTTGTCAATCCACATGTACCCATTCCTTTCGAAATTGAGGAACTGACCCATATCAATGATGCTATGGTGGCTGATGCACCCGATATCAGTCAGGTCATTCAAGAATTTGCCCGTTTTAGCGAGGGGTGTGTGTTCGTTGCCCATAACGCGACTTTTGACATGAGTTTTATCAGGGAGCAGTATCGACAGGCCAATCTTTCTTTAGAGGATACCTTTGTGGATACCATGAATATGGCAAGAATGCTTCTGCCCGGACAGGCCCGTCATAGATTGAACGATGTTGCTAAGACCTTGAAGATTTCTTTGGAAGGACATCATCGGGCGGTACACGATGCAGAATGTACCGCTTCAATATTCCTTAGATTCACTAAAATGCTGGAAGAACAAGGGGTGAATGACTTGGCCGGAATCAACGCCAAGGCGAAAACCAACGTGGACTTGATTCGTAGATTGCCCAGCTATCATATTGTGTTGTTGGCTAAGAATGATTTGGGTAGAATCAATTTATATCGTTTGGTTTCAGAGTCCCATTTGCATTATTATCAAAGAGACCCTAGAATTCCTAAGAGCCTTTTAGAAAAATACAGAGACGGACTCATCATAGGAAGTGCCTGTGAAGCCGGCGAACTGTATCAGGCATTGCTCAATGAAAAATCAGACGAAGATATTGCCAACACTGTGAGTTTCTATGATTATTTAGAGATTCAGCCACGTGGGAACAATCAGTTCATGATTGCCTCTGAGAAAATATCCAATGTGAAGTCCATGGAAGATATTTTGGATTTGAACAAGAAAATTGTGGCATTGGGGGAACAATTCCATAAGCCCGTGGTAGCTACCTGTGATGTGCATTTTTTGGATCCAGAGGAAGAACTTTATCGAAGAATTATCCAGGCAGGCAAAGGATTTGCGGATGCGGACAATCAGGCCCCCTTATACCTGCATACCACAGAAGAGATGCTGGAGGAGTTTTCCTATTTGGGAGAGCAGAAAGCATTTGATGTGGTGGTGAAAAATTCTAACATGATTGCAGATATGATTGAGACCATTGCTCCGGTGCGTCCCGACAAATGCGCTCCTGTTATTGCGGATTCTGATAAACAACTGACAGAAATTTGTTACGCCAAGGCCCATCAATTGTATGGACCTAACTTGCCTGAAATCGTAGAGAAGCGCTTGAAGAGAGAATTGCACTCCATCATTTCCAATGGCTTTGCGGTGATGTATATTATTGCCCAAAAGTTAGTATGGAAATCCTTGGAAGACGGATATCTGGTGGGCTCTCGAGGCTCTGTGGGAAGTTCCTTTGTGGCTACCATGGCGGGGATTACTGAGGTCAACCCGTTGAGTCCCCATTATTATTGTTTGGCCTGTCATTATTCAGACTTTGAAAGTGATGAGGTAAAGGCGTATGCCGGCAAAGCCGGTGTGGATATGCCGGATAAGCTCTGTCCTGTCTGCGGGCAACCGTTGCAGAAGGAGGGCTTCGATATTCCCTTTGAAACCTTCCTGGGATTTGAAGGTGATAAAGAGCCGGATATTGACTTGAACTTCTCCAGTGAATATCAGTCCAAGGCTCATAAATACACGGAAGTTATTTTTGGCTCGGGTCAAACCTTCCGTGCCGGTACCGTGGGTACTTTGGCAGACAAAACAGCCTACGCCTATGTTCGAAATTATTACGAAGAGAGAGGAGTACATAAGCGCAAAAGCGAGATGGAGCGAATTGCAGAAGGATGTACCGGTGTGCGCCGAAGTACAGGACAACATCCCGGCGGTATCGTGGTGCTGCCGGTGGGAGAGGATATCAACTCCTTTACTCCGGTACAACATCCTGCAAACGAAGTGGAATCGGATACCATTACCACCCACTACGATTACCATTCCATCGACCACAATCTTTTGAAATTGGATATTCTGGGACACGATGATCCTACAATGATACGTATGTTGCAGGATTTGACGGGGCGAGATCCCTTCTCCATTCCTTTGGATGGAGAGGATGTTATGAGCCTGTTCCAGAACACAGATGCCTTAGGTATTACTCCGGACCAGATTGGAGGGACGAAAATCGGAGCACTCGGCATCCCTGAATTTGGTACAGAATTTGCGATGCAGATGGTAATTGATGCAAAGCCAAAAGCTTTTTCTGATTTGGTGCGCATCTCCGGTTTGTCCCATGGTACCAATGTGTGGTTGGGAAATGCCAAGGATTTGATTATGGATGGCACGGCCACCATTTCCACTGCAATATGTACCCGAGTCGACATTATGACCTATTTGATCCAGATGGGTGTGGAGCCTATGACCGCATTCCAGATTATGGAGAATGTCCGTAAGGGAAATGTGGCGAAGGGCAAATGTGATAAATGGCCGAAGTGGAAAGAAGACATGTTGGCTCACGACGTGCCTGAATGGTATATCAAATCCTGTGAAAAGATTGAGTATATGTTCCCGAAGGCCCACGCGGCGGCTTATGTTATGATGGCATGGCGCATTGCCTACTGTAAAATTCATTATCCGTTGGCATATTATGCGGCTTTCTTTAGTACCAGAGCTAAGGCTTTTTCCTATGAGATTATGTGTCAGGGAAGAGCGCGTCTGGACCGTGAGATGGAGAACTACAAACGCCGCATGGAAGCGGGAATTGAGCCCCTTTCTAATAAGGAAGAACTGGCATATGGAGACATGAAAATTGTGCGGGAAATGTACGCAAGAGGATTTGAATTCATGCCCATTGATATCTTTAGAGCCCACGCTACCAATTTCCAAATCATCGACGGAAAACTGATGCCGTCTTTGAACAGCATTGACGGATTGGGAGAGAAGGCGGCAGAACAAATTGTGGAAGCTGCAAAGCAGGGCGAATTTTTGTCGAAGGATGATTTCCGCACCAGAACCAAGGTGTCTAAAACAGTGGTGGATTTGATGGCCGAATTACATCTTTTGGGCAATTTGCCTGAGTCAAATCAGATCAGTTTATTTGATTTTACATAGGAAATAAAAAATAATAAAAAAATGCTTGCATTTTGAAAATCTATGTAGTATTATTAGCAAGTACCATTTCTGAGGCAGATTGGTACTTGCATATGGCTCGTTGGTCAAGCGGTCAAGACGCCGCCCTCTCACGGCGGAAACAGGGGTTCGATTCCCCTACGAGCTGTTGACTGTAATCTTACAGCCCAACCCGAGGAAGTGTTGAAATCTATGATTTCAATGCTTTTTTTGTTAGAAACAAATGAACACCAATAGTTCGATTTAAATAGTTATTTTCAAACCTGTAACGATATTGGATATAGGAGAATTGTATGAGTGAATTAGAGTATAAGCAAGCTTTAAAACTTGGAGAAAAAGCATATCGAAGTGCGGTGGCAAAAGGAGAGTATCCTTATTTGCCTGCTTTGGATGACCTTTTATCCCACGTGAAAATTGTTCGGGAGGAGCATCTTGGTATAGTGGAGATTCCCATCGATCAAATTGTTGGAACAAAGACTGCCGGCCGGCAGAATGCTTTTGCAGCAAATTTTATGCCTATTGTGGAATCCGGCAGCGAGTTCGCACTCAAATGGTCCAATCTGTATGAGTACCAGACCACAGAAGGAAATAGAGATCCCATTTTCGCCTATGAATTTTTGAACAGATTTTATGTGCAAGAGGGAAATAAGCGCGTCAGTGTATATAAATATTTAAATTCTCCCAGTATAGAGGGAAAGGTCATCCGACTGGTTCCCAGAAAAAGCGATTCCAAGGAAAACAGGATTTACTATGAATTCATGGAATTCTACAAAGCAACGAAAATCAATTATTTGATTTTTACCCAGGAAGATGCATATCGCACCCTGGTAAAGGCAGTTGGGAAAAGCTGGGGAGAGGTTTGGAATCAGGAGGAACGCAATGAATTTGCGTGCACTTTCTTCCTATTTAAG
Source organism: uncultured Acetatifactor sp. (assembly GCA_904501885.1). Taxonomy (GTDB): domain Bacteria; phylum Bacillota; class Clostridia; order Lachnospirales; family Lachnospiraceae; genus Acetatifactor. Next base: position 57,381 of record CAJGCP010000002.1, read on the forward strand.
AAGCAATATGTGGAACATGGAGGAGAGGCGTTAAGCATTACACTTGCAGATGCTTTCTTATTCTTTTTGTCTGTCTATACCTATCAGGAAGTCATCGGATTTACGGACCATGAATTGAGAACGGCAGTAGAGCAGGTGTGGAATGAGTTTGTGGTGCTTGGGAAAGAACCGGAGGAAGCTTTGGTGTTAGACCGGGTGGAATATGAGGAAAGTGGTTTACTGAATAAATTATTGAGTTTGCCCTATTCCGGTAAGCATTTAAAAGTGGCTTTTGTACACGAGAAGGAGGCAGAACATTCCAGTTGGACCTATGGCCATGAACTGGGCAGAGCCCACCTGACAGAGTCTTTTTCAGATGCTGTCAGTACCAAGGCATATTATTTAGAGAATAGTGGATTGACCATCGAACAGCTGATGAATCAAGTGATATCAGATGGAAATGATATTGTCTTTGCTGCAAATCAGAAATTTTTGGCGGAAAGCCTCCGCACCGCACTAGAACATCCACAAGTAAAAATACTTAATTGCTCCATCAACCGTTCTTTTAGTGCTATTCGAACCTATTACGGTAGAATGTATGAAGCCAAATTTTTGTGTGGTATGGTGGCTGGCATTATGGCGGATAATAATAAGATTCTGTATAGTGCATACTGTCCTATGTTGGGTGCCTTTGCTGATATCAATGCGTTTGCACTTGGCGCCAGAATGGTGAATCCCAGAAGTGAAATCTATGTGCATTGGATGGCGGACACCACCTCTGATTTTGCTAAAATTTTGCGAGAGAATGAAATTTCTATCGTATCCTATACGGATATTGTCCGCCTTTCCAGCGAGGACAGAAAATTTGGTTTGTATCGTATCGAAGAGGATGGAACTACTACCAATTTAGCTTTTCCGATGTGGAATTGGGGTGAATTTTATGAAAAAATCATCCGTGATATTTTAGAGGGGAATTGGAACAAAGTTGCAGCATCCAAGGGAAAACGCTCTGTCAATTATTGGTGGGGGATTTCGGGTGACATCGTGGATTTGTTTTTGTCAGGTAATGTGCCGAGGGATGTGAGGATTTTGGTGGAGGCAATGAGAAAAGAAATTTTCACGGAAAGCTTTCATCCTTTTCAGGGCAAGATTCTTGCTCAGGATGGTACTGTGATGAATGAAGAGGGAGAGATTCTTTCTCCGGAGCAGATTATTACCATGGATTGGCTTGTGAACAATGTGATTGGCAGTATACCGGAAACGGGCAATTTGACAGAAGAATCCAGAAGTCTGATGGCGTTACAGGAAGGTCCTGTGGCGTCGGTTTTGCAGGAGGCATAGACACGCGAGATGAAAATATTAGTTATATCCGATGAACCCAGCAGATGGTTGTGGGATTTTTATGAAAAGGAAAAATTGGAAGGGGTCGATTTGATTCTTTCCTGCGGTGATTTGCCGGCATCCTATTTAAGCTTCCTTGTGACAATGACAAATGTTCCGCTATTATACGTGAATGGAAATCACGACCATTATGATCGGAAGGCCCCGGAGGGTTGCATTTGTATTGAAGATGATATCTACGAGTACAAAGGTCTTCGTATCCTGGGGCTGGGCGGAAGTATGCGGTATAAACCCGGTGCGTCCAATCAGTACACAGAGACAGAAATGTCTACCAGAGTCAGAAAACTGAAGCGACTGATCCAGAAAAAGAAAGGATTTGACATCCTCCTGACCCATGCTCCTGCAAAAGGTTTGGGGGACTTGGAGGACCTGCCTCATAACGGATTTGCTACATTTGTAGAACTGATAGAAAAGTATCAGCCCCGTTTCTTTTTTCACGGACATGTGCATATGAATTATGGCAGAGATGTGAAACGTGAAAAGACCTATGGGACCACTGTTATCGTCAATGCTTTTGAAAAATACGAACTGGATATAGAGGTGTAAAGAGAAAATTTACTTTTGGGAGAAAATAAAATTTGTCCTTGCATCTGAAAACGATATAGTGTATAGTGGTTGACGATTAGGTCTGGACACTTGAAAATAAAGAGGTAAAGAAATGCACAAGTATTTGGTGATTGTGGAATCCCCCGCAAAAGTGAAAACCATAAAGAAATTTTTGGGGTCAAATTATGAAGTGCTGGCCAGCAATGGACATGTACGTGATTTGCCTAAAAGTTCTCTTGGAATAGATGTTGAAAATGACTTTGAACCCAATTATATTACCATTCGGGGAAAGGGAGATATATTATCTGCGCTTAGAAAGGCAGTGAAGAAAGCGGACAAGATTTATCTTGCAACCGACCCTGACCGAGAGGGAGAAGCGATTTCCTGGCATTTGATGTTTGCCTTGAAGTTAGAGAATAAAAAAGTATATAGAATCTCATTTAATGAAATCACCAAGACTGCAGTCAAGGAATCTTTAAAGAATGCCCGCGAGATTGATATGAATCTGGTGGATGCACAGCAGGCCCGCCGTGTATTAGACAGAATGGTGGGGTACCGTATTTCCCCTCTTTTGTGGGCGAAGATTAAGAGAGGATTAAGTGCAGGCCGCGTACAGTCTGTGGCATTGCGTATTATTTGTGACAGAGAAAAAGAAATCGAGCAGTTTGTCCCGGAAGAGTACTGGACCATCGATGTGGATTTGCTTGTAGACGGAGAAACGGATCCTATCCGCGCAAAATATTACGGAACCGGTAGGACCAAGGCGAAGATATCTAACCAGGCGGAGGCGAATCAAATATTAGATTCCCTAAAAGGCGTCACATATCAGGTGGCAGATGTGAAGAAGAGTGAGCGGGTACGTAAAGCACCGCTGCCTTTTACTACCTCCACCTTACAGCAGGAAGCCAGCAAGGTGTTAAATTTCTCCACCCAGAAAACCATGCGCCTGGCGCAGCAATTGTACGAGGGAGTAGATATCAAGGGAGAAGGCACTGTGGGTCTGATTACTTATCTGCGTACTGACTCCGTGCGAGTGTCTGAGGAAGCTCAGAATCAGGCTGCAGAGTATATTGAGCAACTGTATGGCAAATCCTATGTGCTGTCTGAAAGCAACGAGAAGAAGGGCCAGCAGAAGATTCAGGATGCCCATGAAGCAATCCGCCCGACGGACATACAGCGGACTCCCGCAGTGGTGAAGGATCAGTTGCCCAGAGATTTATATCGCCTTTATCAGTTGATATGGAAGAGATTTGCTGCCAGCAGAATGAATGCGGCGGTATATGAGACCGTGAGTGTGAAAATCAAAGCGGGAGGTCATGTGTTTACTGCATCTTCTTCGAATTTGATTTTTGATGGATTTATGAAGGTATATGCGGTGGAAGATGATCATGAAGAAGATGGTCTGTTGCATGTGGCTTTGGATAAGAAGAGTGCACTTTCCTTCTTGTCATTTGATGCTAAGCAACATTTTACACAACCACCTGCTCACTATACAGAAAGCTCTTTGGTAAAAGCGTTGGAGGAATTGGGGATTGGACGCCCCAGTACCTATGCGCCCACCATCACTACCATTCTTGGCAGACGCTATGTAGTGAAAGAGAATAAGAATATCTATGTGACAGAGTTGGGTGAAGTGGTGAACGACATGATGATGGATGCGTTCCCTACCATTGTGGATGTGAACTTCACAGCAAATATGGAAACACTGCTGGACGGCGTAGCTGAAGGCAGTGTAAAGTGGAAGACCATTGTGTCCAATTTCTATCCCGACTTGGAAGAAGCGGTAAAACAGGCGGAGAAGGAACTTCAGAAGGTCAAGATTCAGGATGAAGTCAGCGAAGAAATCTGTGAACTGTGTGGTCAGAATATGGTAATCAAATATGGCCCCCATGGCAGATTCTTAGCGTGTCCCGGATTCCCTGCCTGCAAAAACACAAAGCCCTATCTTGAAAAGATTGGGGTGGCTTGTCCTAACTGTGGTGGAGATATAGTGATTAAGAAGACCAAAAAAGGACGCAAGTTTTATGGTTGCATGAATCACCCCAATTGTGATTTCATGTCCTGGCAGAGACCAACCGGGGAGAAATTGTCACAATAATTCTGAAAATTGTAGGAAAATATCAAAAAATTCAATTGTAATCTGACTTTATTTGTGATAGTATATGGTTGTAGTATAAAAACCTACTATTTACAGAAGAGGAGGAACAACTATGAGTAGCGTTCAACTTTTGGATAAAACCAGAAAAATTGGGAAATTACTCCACAATAACAACTCCAGTAAAGTGGTGTTCAACGATATATGTAAAGTGATGCGCGAAATTCTGGATTCCAATGTGCTAGTCATCAGCCGCAAAGGTAAGGTGTTAGGCGTTGGTAAGTGCGACGGTGTGGATAGCATCAATGAGATGATGGATGAGACCGTTGGCGGATATATAGATGGAATGTTGAATGAGCGTCTGCTGGGAGTTCTTTCCATTAAGGAGAATGTAAACCTGGCTACTTTGGGATTTGAAGGACCTGATATTAAGAAATTTCAGGCAATCATCACTCCCATAGAGATTGCCGGTGAGAGACTGGGTACCATGTTTGTATACAAATGCAACGACCAGTATGACATTGACGACATCATTCTTTGCGAATATGGCACCACTGTAGTGGGTTTGGAAATGCTCCGTGCAGTCAGTGAGGAGAGTGCAGAGGAGAGCCGCAAGATTGCAGTTGTGAAATCGGCCATAAGTACCTTATCCTTCTCGGAAATGGAAGCCATTACCCATATCTTTGACGAATTGGGCAGTATGGAAGGTATTTTGGTTGCCAGCAAGATTGCAGACAGAGTGGGCATCACCAGAAGCGTGATTGTTAACGCACTTCGTAAATTCGAAAGTGCCGGTGTTATTGAATCGAGATCCTCCGGTATGAAGGGTACCTACATCAAAGTCTTGAATGATGTGGTATTTGATGAAATAGAGGAACTGAAAAAGCACAGTGCCGGTAAGTAATTTAAAATAGTAAATAAAAACACTTGAAACCCCTTGCAATGAGGGGTTTCTTATGTTATAATCCCAAGTTGTGATATTATGCACGCAATCCGATTCCGTAATGGTGCATGTTACAAATATATGTGGTTACGGGAGCGAACCGGAGTTTAACGCGCTTCGGCGAGAAAGGAGAGCGGAAGAATTTAACCAAATGGAGGTAAGAAAAATGAGCGTTATTTCTATGAAGCAGTTACTTGAAGCAGGTGTTCACTTTGGACACCAGACCAGAAGATGGAACCCTAAGATGGCTCCTTACATCTTCACCGAGAGAAATGGTATCCACATCATCGACTTGCAGAAATCTGTAGTTAAGGTAGATGAAGCTTATACCGCAATCTCTGAAATCGCAGCACAGGGCGGTACCATTCTGTTTGTAGGTACCAAGAAGCAGGCACAGGACGCAGTGAAGACCGAGGCTCTTCGTTGTGGTATGTTCTATGTAAACGAGAGATGGTTGGGCGGTATGCTGACCAACTTCAAGACCATCCAGTCCCGTATCGAAAGACTTCGTGCAATCGAGAGAATGTCTGAGGACGGAACCTTTGATGTGTTGCCTAAGAAGGAAGTTATTGAATTGAAGAAAGAGTGGGAGAAGTTGGAGAAGAACCTTGGTGGTATCAAGGATATGACCAGAATTCCCGATGCTATCTTCGTTGTAGATCCTAAGAAGGAGAGAATCTGCGTACAGGAAGCACACTCTCTTGGTATTACTTTGATTGGTATCGGCGATACCAACTGTGATCCTGAAGAATTGGATTACATTATCCCCGGTAATGACGATGCAATCAGAGCAGTAAACTTGATTGTTGCAAAGATGGCAGATGCTGTTATCGAAGCAAATCAGGGTGAAGTAGTTTATGAGGCTGAGCAGGTAGAAACTGCAGAGGCAACTGATATTGAAGAAGTTGCGGCTGAGGAAGCTACCGAGGAATAATCCTTTTGTAACATTTGAAAATTAGAAAATGGAGGATATTAAAATGGCAGAAATTACCGCAGCTATGGTAAAAGAACTGCGCGAACTGACCGGCGCAGGTATGATGGATTGTAAGAAGGCTCTGAATGAGACCAACGGAAATATGGAAGAGGCTGTAGATGTTCTGAAGAAGAGCGGTGCGGCTAAAATGGAGAAGAAAGCATCCAGAATCGCAGCAGAAGGTCTTGCTCGTGTTGCAGTAAAGGACAACGTTGCAGTTGTTGTTGAAGTAAACTCTGAGACTGACTTTGTTGCTAAGAATGAAACCTTCCAGGAGTTCGTTCAATTGGTAGCTGATAATGCATTGGCTTCCGGATTAAACGGTGGTAAGAATGGTGAAGATATTGAAGCGCTTCTTGAAGTGAACGGCCTGAAGGACGTATTGATTGAGAAGACCGCTACCATCGGTGAGAAATTGTCTGTACGTAGATTTGAGAAGGCTACCGGTGACTGTGTAGCTACTTACCTGCATGCAGGTGGTAAGATTGGTGTACTCGTAGCAGCAGATGGTGCAGCAGATGCGAAGGAAGCACTTACCAATGTTGCAATGCAGATCGCAGCAATGAATCCTCAGTACATCAGCAGAGCTGATATCTCTGAGGCTGAGATTGCAAAGATGAGAGAAATTATTGTTGAGTCTTCCTTGAATGACCCTGCATCTCTTCCCAAGCCTATTTTGAATGCTTTGCTGGCAAAGGCTTGTGATGGTGTATGGAGTGCAGAAGATGTTGCTATCTACGAAGAGAAGAAGAGCAATATGAACTTCCTGTTCAACTTCCTTTCTGATGCAGCTAAGGCACAGCTTGCAGGTTTGGCTATGGATGATAAGGCTAACATTGCTGCTGACAAGATGTTCGGCGGTATGGTGGAAGGTCGTATCTCCAAGCAGTTGAAGGAAATCTGCTTGTTGGATCAGACCTACGTTAAGGCAGAGGATGGTAAGCAGACTGTTGCTGCATATCTGAAGTCTGTCAATGGCGCTATCGAAATTAAGAAGGTTGTTCGTTTCGAAGTTGGCGAAGGTATCGAGAAGAAGCAGGATGACTTTGCAGCAGAAGTTGCAGCTCAGGTTGCAGGCAAATAAAACGCATCAAACAAGATATTTACGATAGTAGTATTCCCCGATGTATATCAATGCATCGGGGATTTTTTGCATTTCCTTCTTTTATTAATTCTTAATAAATTAGAGTGAAGATTTGCTTTATTTATTATGTGAAAAAGAGTATAATTGCAATAGATGAATAAGTTACAAAATGAGGATTAAAAATGGGGGTTAAGATAAGGGAAAAATCCAAATCGGATAGGAAAAAACAGGTGACTTCCGGGTTGTATATTGCGCCCAGTTTTCTTGGTGTGTTACTTTTTTTCTTTCTCCCTTTTTTGGTGATTATTTATTATGCCTTTATTGATAATCCGTTTCATGCAGAATTTGTATTCTTTGACAATTTTGCTATGGTATTAAAGAATGCGGCTTTCAAAAAGGCAGCGATGAACACGCTTACCTTTTCTGCTGTTTCCGTACCCCTGGCAGTGATTCTTTCATTACTTCTGGCTATGTTACTTGACCGCAAGATTCCATTTCGAAGCCAGTTCAGAACCTTTTTCCTAAGCCCCATGATGGCACCTGTGGCGTCCATTGTTTTGATTTGGCAGGTACTGTTTCATTATAACGGCGCTGTAAATGATATATTGGTAGCATTAGGAGGCGGCAAAATAGACTGGATCAAATCAGAATATGCCCAGGTGGTTGTTGTCATCCTGTTTTTGTGGAAGAATTTGGGATATAATATGATTTTATTTATGGCCGCACTGGCCAGTGTGCCGAAAGATATTTTGGATGTTGCCAAATTGGAAAGTGCCAATTCCATTCAAACATTTTTTTATATTAAAGGGAGATATCTTTCTTCTACCATTGTGTTTGTGTTTATTATGTCCCTGATCAATTCTTTTAAGGTCTTCCGGGAGGTTTATTTGTTGACGGGAGACAGACCTTACGATACGCTGTATATGTTACAGCATTATATGAACAATATGTTTAAGTCTTTAGATTATCAGAAATTATCTGCGGCGGCTATCATCATGGCACTTGTGATGATGGTCATTATCGGAGTGTTGTTTGTGGCAGAAAATCGCTTTGGAAAGGATGTGGAAGGATGAGAGTAGTAAACCACAGCGCCAAGCGAAAGAAAACAATGCGTATCTTGGGGTTAACGCTGGCCACATTGACGGCTGTTTTTGCGGCGGTGATATTTTTAACCCCGATTGTGTTGACGATTACCAACTCGTTTATGACCCAGTCGGAGATTTCTGCAAACTATGGCTCTGTATTTGAGAATACAGGGGATGGTGGGAAAGTATATATTTCTGAAAAGGTGAATTTGAAATTCATTCCGGATAAGGTAACCTTACAACAGTATTTTACAGTTTTACTTAAGAGTCCGGAATATCTGCTGAAATTTTGGAACTCGGTGTTTCTGGTGGTACCCATCGTTGTGTTCCAGATCATTGTTGCCACCTTGGCATCCTACGGGTTTGCCAGATATAGGGGCAGATTGAGGGAAATGATCTTTTTTGCGTATATCATATTGATGTTGATGCCGTATCAGGTAACTTTGGTACCCAATTACCTGGTATCAGGATGGTTAGATATTTTGGATACTTATTGGGCAATTTTGCTTCCGGGTATCTTTTCCCCCTTTGCGGTATACATGATGACCAAGTTTATGCGAAGGATTCCCACAGCCATGATTGAGGCTGCCCAGATGGATGGGGCCACGGAATGGCAGATTTTTTCGAAAATATGTGTTCCCTTATGTAAAGGAGCGATATGTTCTGTGGCAATCCTGATTTTCATAGATTACTGGAATATGGTGGAACAACCTTTGATTTTACTTTCGAATCCGGAAATTCATCCTTTGTCGGTGTTCCTAAGTAAGATTAACGCGGCGGAAATAGGCTTGGCATTTGCGGTGGCAAGTGTTTATATGATTCCCAGTTTGTTTGTGTTTTTATATGGGGAGGAATACCTGGTGGAGGGAATCACCTACCAGGGTGGTATAAAGGGCTAAGAATTAAAGGAGAATGAGATGGAAGAAAACAGAAAAAAACGGGAATGGGTCAAAAATGCAGCGATTGTCTTTTTGACAATAATGTTGTTGTTGACATTCTTTTCTAATACGATTATGAATCATTCGTTGCCGGAGGTGGCGACCCAGTATATTACTTCCGGAAGCATCGTTTCCAAAATTCGCGGAACCGGCGTGGTGGAAAGCGGAGACCCTTATAATGTACAGGTGATGGAGTCCAGAAAAGTGGCCGGCATCGTGGCGCAAGTGGGCGACGAAGTGGAAAAAGATGATGTTTTGCTCTATCTTGAAGATGAAGAAAGTGATGAATTAAAAGCAGCATTAGAAATGCTGGATGTCCTGCAAGAGGAATATGATGCTATGGTAGTATCCGGCTTAGATATTTCCATTGTCAATCGGGTAGAAGGTGGGAATGCGCCCTCTATCGAAGAATATAAGCAAAGAGTGGATGCAGCGAAAAAAGAAATGGAAGATGCACTTTTGAAGGTGGATCAGTTAAAGAACTACTTGGCAGATACCAAAGAGTGGATAGAAGCCTTAAATCTGCAAATCAGTTTGGAGGAAGGCAAGGTATTTGGTGTAGCGGCAGAGGAAAGTGCCTTAAATGTGGCAAAGAGCAACCTTGACAATGCAAAAATTGCCAAACAGCAGGCGCAAGCCAATTACGATGCTGTGATGGCAGATGCCAACGCATCTGCGGAGGATAAAACCAATGCGTCCCAGCGATTGCTTGATGCAACGACGGAAGTTTCCAATTATGAGGCAGAGGTGAGTCGCTGCCAGCAGGCTTATAACAATGCCGTCATCAACGCAGAAACACAAAAATCAGAGGTAAATGCCACAATCCAAAATCTAAAGAATCAGGTAGCACATAACCAGGTGCGTGTGCGTGATATTGAAAATGATTTGGCAGAAAAACAAGAGGACTACGATAGAAAACAAAAGGTATTTAATGATTTGGTAAATACCATGATTCCCGCCGAAATGAATCTGGCCAAGAAACTGGAGGATATTGCAGAGCAAAAAGAGGAAGTAGCAAAGCTGCGCGATAAATATGAGGGAGCTACTGTCACTGCACCTGTGTCCGGAAAAATCATTTCCGTCAATGTGGTATCAGGAGAAACGACAAACCCGGCTACCCCAGTGGTGGTAATTCAGCCGGAAGGAAAAGGCTACACAGTGAGTATCTCTGTTACTAAGGAACAGGCTACAAGAGTGTCTGTTGGGGATCCGGCAGATCTGGTCAACGCGTGGTGGGGCAGTGAAATGGAGGCTGTGGTTCAGTCTATTCGCCCTGACCCCAATAATCCCACAAAGAATAAACTAATTATTTTTAAAATTACCGGCGAGGTGACGGCAGGACAGTCGCTGACTTTGTCTGTAGGACAGAAAAGTGCAGAATACAGCACCATTGTTCCAAATAGCGCCGTGCGAGAGGACAACAACGGCAAATTCATCTTGATTGTAGAGCAGAAATCAAGTCCTTTGGGAAATCGTTTTGTTGCCACCAGAGTAGATGTGGAAGTACTTGCTTCCGATGACACCCAGACAGCCATTCAAGGCGCTGTATATGGTTATGAAAATGTAATTACCACGGCAACTCAGCCCATAGAAGCGGGACAACTGATTCGTCTTCCGGATTAAGGAGGAACGTAGTGAAACGATTATTTGATTCGATCAATCGCAAAACATTCATTATCGGTGTTATCATTGTAATGGGTTTTCTGGTATCAGGGGTGCTGCTTGTTATTTATGAGCATTTGGCAAATTCCCTGGAAGACCAGAGGGCTACAGAACGGTGGAGCAAGCATCAGGCGGTATCTCAAATCAGTTGCTATTTCCCCGTAAATAGTGGGATGAACATAGATACACTTTATGGGTTTCAGAAAAATCTGGACCAATATATGATTCAGTCATCTATTACCACGGATAGTGAACATCCGGATGCAAGACTTTGGGCATCGGCATATTCCGCCAAGAGCATATTATCGGTCTCCAATGATAGAACTACCCAGAAGGTAGACGCCATAGGTGTGGGAGGGGATTTCTTCCTTTTTCATCCCGTGCAATTGATAGATGGCGCCTATTTTTCGGGCCAGGACGTCATGCAGGATTATTGCCTGGTGGATCGGGAAACTGCGTGGAAAATGTTTGGCGCTACGGATATCGTAGGGAAATATCTTCAAATCGGTAATGTGCCACACAAAATTGTTGGCGTGTATGTAAGAGAAGCAAATCAAATATATGAAACCGCAGGCCTGAGTGAGCCTACCATATTTGTATCCTATGATTCATTGTCCAAATTTGGCAATATTACAGAAATAGAGAATTATGAAATTGTGATGCCAAATCCTGTGAAAAACTTTGCATTACATTATGTGAAGGAGCAGCTGGGAGATCCGGATGAGACAATAGAAATCCTGGAAAATAGTTCCCGATTTAGGAAATTGAGAATACTGCGCCTGTTATCCGAAACAGACAGCCGTTCCATGCGTACCAAACCTATGGTATATCCCTATTGGGAAAATGTAGCCAGAGGGTATGAGAACTATTTGATGATTGTTTTGTTATCTGCACTGATATTCTCCGCAATTCCTATGACGCTGGTGGTTATTTGTGTTATAATTGCATGGAGAAGAAAAACTTGGACCATGAGAGAAGTATTTAATGTCGGCAAAGATAAGCTGGCAGACGGATTTGATACATGGAAAGATAAGTATAGATTAAAAAAAGAGGAAAGAGCAAAGGAAAGGAGTTGGGAGGATGAATTTTAAGAAAATTATGGTATTTGCTATGCTGTGCACTTTGTTGTTGGGAGTGACCGGTTGTGGAAAGAAGGGGACAGATCCTTCTCTGATAGCAGATTCTAAGGCAAATGTGTATAGGTGTGAAGAATTAAACTTATTGCCCGAAACGCAGACGGATGTTCCTGAAGAGGATAGAACATCCGGAACAGATTACTCCGTGAGAAATCTTGGTGTTATTGATGACAAAATTGTGGTTGTGGCTGGTTGCTATTCTTGGAACAATGACCCGGCAACCGGCGAGTATTCGTGGAGTGATAGTGTACAGTTGATCACAGCCGGTGCAGATGGCAGTAATCTGCAAATGAAGCAGCTGTGGCTCCAGAATCGCGATACCAATACAGATGCGATGGCAACCTATATGAATAACACTGCACTTTCCGAGCATTATGTGTATGGTGTATTGCAGAGCGAAGATTATGAAAATTTAAACGAATACGGACAGCCCACCATTACAGCGGATTTGTATTGTTGGAATCTGGATGGAGAGGTGGTATACCAGATTTCCATCGTGCCGGAAAAATTGGAAGAGGATGAGTGGTTCTGGATTGAGAAATTGATGCCCCTGGAGGGGGATAAGGTTTTGGTGTCAGCAATGGGTAAGTTTACGACCTATGACAATACCGGAACAGCGCTTTACACCATTGAGGCGGAGAGCGAAAGCGGTTTTTCTAATATCCTGATGGCGAAAAATGACAATCTGCTTCTTGGTTCCTGGAATGAAACATGGACAAAGCAGGTGTTTAGAACTTGTAATCCGGCTACCGGTGAGATGGGAGAAGAGGTGGAAATTCCTTTTTCCAGCAATCATTATCAGTTTAGAGACAGCCGTATGAATGATATGCTGCTGACAGACAACAATGGTATTTACAAGTATAATTTAGGGGACGCAGAACCCACTATGTTTATGAGTTATGTTAACTCAGATATCAGTGCTACTGCCATGAACAATATTGTAGAATTGAGTGATACCCAGTTCGTTGCGAATTACTATGATAATGCGCAACAAAAGCAGTGTATTGGTTTGTTCACTTATGTGGCACCGGAGGACATTCCTGACAAAGATGTGATTGAAGTGGCGGCATTTAATATTCCTTATGACATGCGTAACCATATCGTTGAATTTAATAAAACCAATGAGAACTACCGTGTCGTTACCAGAGATTATTCCAGATATTCTACAGATAGTGACTACCTTGCGGGATATACGAAATTGAACAATGATATTTTAGCAGGGGATATGCCGGATATCTTGGTTATGGTGGATTCCGGAAACGAAATTCCTATAGACAGCTATGAAGAGAAGGGGCTGTTTGCGGACCTCAACAAATTTATTGACAAGGATCCTGAAATTAAGAGAGAAGACCTGTTTGGTAATGTGTTAGAAGCATATTCTACTGATGGAAAGTTGTACCGTATGCCTGTCAACTTCTATGTGCAAACCCTGATGGGAAAGACAGAAAATGTAGGACCGGGTCCCAGATGGACCATGAAGGAGATGATGGAAGCCTTTGCTAAGATGCCCGAGGGTGCCTCCATTTTCGGAGACCAGACCACAAGAGACAGCCTGCTGTGGACCTTCTCCACCATGGCAATTTCCGACTATATTGACGAAACAACCGGTCAATGTAACTTTAATTCTCAGGGCTTCAAGGATGTACTTACCTTCTTGAAGGATTTCCCTGTGGAAGTTAACTTGGATTACGAGGACCCTAGCTACTGGCAGCAATTTGAGACACAGTACAGAGATAATCGTACGATGTTGATGCAGATTTCTTTGAACAATCTGGACTATATGATTTATAACTTTGGACAGATGGGTACCTCTGATGTTTCCTTTGTGGGATTCCCTACGGAAAAGGGAATGGGGGCAGTAATCAGCAGTGGTCAGCAGTATGGAATTTCAGCCAAATCTCCCAATCAGGAGGGAGCTTGGGAATTCCTCAGATACTATCTGACAGACGAGTATCAGAAACAGACCTACGATATGCCGATGAACAAACGCATTTGGCTGGATAAAGCATTGGAGTGCACTGAGAGACCTCATTATGAGGACGAGGAAGGTAATATAATCTACGAGGATTACACCTACTGGTTGGGAGAACAGGAGATAGTGATAGACCCTCTGACCAAGGAACAGGTAGACAGCATTTATAACTATGTAAGTTTTATCAACAAGCGTATGTCCTATGACACCAGCCTGTTAGATATCATCAAAGAAGAGGCGGCATATTTCTTCGAAGGTGATAAGACGGTTGATGAAGTGGCAGAAATCATTCAGGGCCGTATTCAGTTGTATATGGACGAAAAAGGATGATGGAGACGCAGAAACAGAAAATATATCACTGAAGAGTAAGAAAGGCGTGTATCGCGAAGATACACGCCTTTTAGCTTGTCCTAATTGTTTGAAATACAGGAAAATGGATTATTGGGAAGTCAAAACCCACCCATCAAACCATCTTAAAAACTTGTTTACATATTCTGCTTCTACAGGAGTACCGGAAAGTACCGGGTAGAACATCACGAATAATCCAAAGGCAATTATACCGTACAGGATTAAGATGGTAAGGAATACTTTCTTGGGCAGTAATTTTTTCAACTGCATCAGGCTGTAGGCAATCATCAGTACCACGAACACAACGCTGGGGAAGTAGTGGTAGATGAAAGTGATTCTGGTAACGAAGAACCAGGGAAGATACTGTGCCATATATCCAACTAACAGGAAGCCGGCCACTTTATCCTTTTTTGCAAACAAGAGAATCAACATACATAATGCAGCAGGAATTCCTAACCACCAAACCGCAGGATTTCCGAATGCGCTGATGCCTTCCCGTAGGCCGCCGGCTAAGTAGGAACCGGTGACGATTCTGGAATAATACCATACCGGCCGTACAATGGTGGGCCACTGGTACCAGGCAGAAGAGTAAGGATGTGTGGCATCCAGGGCGCTGTGGTATTCAAACATAGTCTTTTGATTCCGTAACATTCTGGGAACCAAAGGTCTGGTAGAATAGTCATCAAAAGGAATGTAGGACAGTGTATACAGAACAAAAGGAACGACCACAAAGGCAATCAAACAGAATTTGATGGTTTTGATTGTGTTTGGCTTAAAATTGTCCAAGATGGTTCTGTGTGAGATGCCATTGGTGCTCATTCTGGGGAAACGTCTTGCGTATTGATATTCCGCATAACGTTTATATAGAGTGATAAAGAATATCACTGCAAGGCCGGCTCCGGCATAAGCACCGGTCCATTTGGAGGCAATACCGAATCCCATACATACGCCGGATGCCGCCAGAGGGATGAAGGTCTTTTTCAATGGTGTATCGTAAAAACTCATGGTAGTATACTGATACATAAAGTAGTACATCAGTATCACAAAGAACGTAACGTATACGTCAATGGTTGCGATTCTGGTTTGCGTAAAGTGCATAAAGTCAAAAGCAAACAGGGAGCATGCCAAGGCGGATATTGGTATGTTCTTCGTGATTCTTCTGGTAAAGAGATAAATAAAGGGAAGCATAAAGATACCAAACAGAGTTCCCATAATTCTCCAACCAAAAGGGTTCATTCCAAAGATAGCAACACCTATCGCAATCAGCACTTTACCAAAAGGTGGATGTGTATTCTCATAGGAATATTTGTCGTGTACAAATTCGTAAGCAGTTCTACCGTGGTAGATTTCGTCAAAGTACATACTGTTGCGGAAACTGCTTTCCTCAGGGAATTCATCGGCCTCATCAAACAATGCAGGATAATCAGCAGCGTTGGAAGGAGTGATCACATTGCCTTCCGTGTCTGTGAAGACAAATTCTAAGATGGATGCATCCGCCTCATTCAGTACCAGTTTCAACTGCTTCATATCTGCCGGCATTGTGGTGTGTTGCCAGGTGAATACACTTCCCAACTTCACTTCACCCATGGACTGCCAAATGCCATCGGCTGTGGCATATTCGCCACTAAACTTACGGTCGTGCCAAGGCGCAATGTAGTAATGCAACTGGGTAGGAGACTGTTCTTCAAAGGATAATTCTATCACCTGTTCTTTGGTCATATCGAAGGTAGTTTTGGGAGCATGCATATCTCCCAGATTGATGAGTGCGAATACACTATAAATCAAGGTGATGGCAATCATCCAAATGTAGTCAATTTTGCTCAACATCAACTTGGGTTCTGAAGGTGTGGGCTGATTAAATTTTGTGGCAGATTGTGATTGACTCATGGTTTCTCCTTTTTTAGAAGATACTTTCGGTTTCTTTTCCACACTCTTGCGGGAAACAGTAGCAGTTGATTTCGGTAATTTGGTTAAATTTCCATCTTTGCTGTAGTGGTCGCGTGCTACCTTAAACAGGAGCAACATACATACTAACATACCGATGGAAGGGAGCACCCATATGGGGGCCTTGCGGATGTAATCCACTTTTCCGTAGAAGAATAGCACCCATGCAGTATTATAAAAGTGGAAAATACTAAATCCTGCAAATGCAAGGAATGTATTTTGAATGGGATGATATACATAAGCAAATAACAAAAGTGCCAATGCAGGGAACATATATCTTTCATGCATACGCACTGAAAACATAAAAATGGAAAGAATCATCAGTGCGGACAGGAACATATATTTTTCATTGGTTTGCTTCAGACGTAAACTTAGGAACAATACCAAAGCAACGGTCAGGATAATGAAGATGGTACCGTAGGTTTTATAGGGAATACCGAGGAAGGTCAAATCCTGGCTTACCCAGTTCAGTCCAAACATTCCCCAGAAGTTGCATGTATTCACTGCTGCATAGGGGTAGGACTCTACGGTGCTGAAATACTGATTCCACACATTCATAAAACCGAAAGGTAACATCAGGAGCACCATCCCGGCGATGGCGGATAAGCCCTGCCAAAGGTTGGTAAAGAATTTCTTGGCAGTGAATCCTTTCAAAAATGCGTGGTCGATGATGCCCGCCAGAAGTACCGGACCAAACAAAAGCATTTGCGGTTTGAATAGGACTCCAAGACCGAAGATAATGTAGGACAAATACATCTTTTCTCTGGAAAGGCATAAGCACATACCTACCACTGCTAATGCAAGAATGGCATCCACCTGACCCCAGACAGAGGAGTTCAGGAAAACAGCAGGATTAAATAGATATGCTGCCGTCAACCAGGATGCGGTCACATCTGAGAATTTTTTGTTGGCTTCCTTATATAGAAGAATACCAAGTACCATATCACAGATGATGGATGGTAATTTCAATAGTAGCAGGTGAGTGCCGGACATCCATTGGATATTGAATATTTTTTTGATGGCACCCAGAAGCCAAAGCACATACATATATCCCGGGGGATAATCAGAAAAGCTACTCTGTTCATAGAACTGGGATGGACCCAATCGGAACATGGAGTCAGCCCAACTGCCGAAACAACTTGTGTCGGTGGGGAAGCCTTCCGATATGGCGCCGGAAATCAGACGGGCCAATAATGCCAGCGCAAAAATCAGAATAGGAATACTTTTATGTAACCGATTATGGGTGTATTTGTCCTTTCGTATGCCATAAAAGCAAGCACCGAAAAGCAATAAACCATAGACTGCTGATAAATGTAGGGTAGTCATACAAACCTCCGGTAAAAATAATTAATTTTATTATATCAAATGAGGAAGAATTATTCCAGTAAAATCGGTATACCCAAACGCTCTAAGTATTTCTCCGGGGTAAGATCGTTGCCGTGCTCCCGCAACCACTTTCTGTGGACCTTATACTCGGGCATAACGGAAGCTACCATATTCCAGAAATCCTTGGAATGATTCATGTGGGTGAGGTGGCACAATTCGTGTACCACCACATAATCCAATATTCTGGGTGGTGCAAAAATCAAACGATAGTTAAAGGAAAGGGTTCCGGTGGAGGAACAACTTCCCCAACGGGTTTTCTGATCCCTGATAGTGATGGAAGTATATTCTCCACCGGTGATGGTATGATAATAAGCCACCCGGTTTTCGAATTGACTCCGGGCGGCTTTTTTGTATCTTGTGATCATTGCGTCTAAGCGCTTTTTTTCTGCGGGAGAATATTGGTATTTCATCTTCGTATTTCCTATACCATTTTCTTATCGATTTCAATGACAAGATAAAAATTCGGATTGTCCTTGCGTACCATCTCGGTGAGAGTGGCAACCAGTTCTTTATCGCTTAATTTAAAACCGAAGGGTGTGACCACATCAAATATCAGATTGGTGTGGGTGGGTCCGGTAACCATGCGGAAATCGTGCATGGAAAGTTCTTCACTGATTTCCAGCAAAAGACCATTTACCAGGGCTTTCAGCCGTTCTGTTTCTTCGTCGCCAACGCAGACCGGGTCCATATGAATCACCGCATGGCATTTCAGCGCGTCCTTTAGTTCATGTTCAATGGAATCAATCACGTCATGAAGTACCAGTACATCGCCGTCAGCCGGCACTTCTGCGTGAAGAGAAATCAATACCCTGCCGGGCCCGTAATTATGTACGATAAGGTCATGAATGCCAATGATTTCTTCGTGTCCCATGACGATATCGTTGACTTCCTTGACAAAGGCTTCCTCAGGGGCCTGACCTAACAGCGGACTGATGGTGTCTTTTGCAGCCATCACTCCGGCACGGCAAATCAAAATACCAACAATCAAACCACACCAGCCGTCAATGGGAATGGTGGTATAATTGCCTGCAATGGTGGCAATCAATATGACCAAAGTAGAACATGCATCGGAAACAGAGTCCGTTGCTGCGGCAAGAATGGTGGAAGAAGAAATCTTTTGCCCTATCTTTTTATTAAAGAGATACATATATAGTTTCACAAGAATAGAAGCAATCAGTATGCCCATAATCAGCGGTGATATGGTCAACTCGGAAGGGTTGAAAATTTTGCTGACTGAACTTTTTAATAATTCTACACCCATAAACAGGATCAAAACGGCCACAAATAGACCGGAGATATATTCAATACGTCCGTGTCCAAAGGGGTGGTCATCGTCTGCTTCCTGGCCTGCCAAACGGAATCCAATCAAAGTAATAATGGAAGAGGCTGCGTCGGACAGGTTATTAAAGGCGTCCGCGGTAATGGCGATGGAGTGGCTGATGATACCTGCAATCAGTTTTCCTGCGAATAAAATAAAGTTAAAGAAGATACCTAATCCACCACAGAACATGCCGTAAGCCTGACGTTCGTCCTGATGGGAGAGATTTTTTTTTGAAATAATGTTTTCTATCAATTTTGTCATAGGTTTTCTCCACATAAATTATTATAAAACAGTATATCAATAAGAAAGAAAAAATGCAATATTGTGAAAACTGCTCTTGCTTAGTGAGAGTATTCATTGTATAATCTTTGAGGTATTAGAAACTCGAATTTAAGATTAGATTTAGGAGGATTTTATGAATAAAAAACCGGTTGTTTTAATGATTTTGGACGGATATGGATTGAATGCAAAGGGAGAGGGCAATGCAGTGGCAATCGCCAACACTCCCGTCATGGATAAATTGATGCAGGAATGTCCTTTTGTGAAGGGCAATGCCAGTGGTATGGCAGTAGGACTTCCCGAGGGACAGATGGGAAATTCTGAGGTAGGACACCTGAATATGGGCGCAGGCCGTATTGTATATCAGGAGTTGACCAGAATCACGAAGGAGATTCAGGACGGCACTTTCTTTGAGAATCCTGCGCTCCTTGCAGCAGTGGAGAATTGCAAGGCAAATAACAGCGCATTGCACCTGATGGGACTTTTGTCCGACGGTGGTGTGCATAGCCATAATACCCATTTGTATGGTTTGTTGGAACTGGCGAAGCGTAATGGCCTTGAGAAGGTATATGTGCATTGCTTCCTGGATGGACGTGATACTCCTCCTGCCAGCGGAAAAGACTTTGCCGGTGAATTGATGGACAAAATGGAAGAAATGGGTGTGGGTAAGATCGCATCTGTCATGGGTCGTTATTATGTGATGGACCGTGATAATAACTGGGATCGTGTACAGAAAGCCTATGATGCTATGACTAAGGGTGAGGGCCTCACTGCTGCCTGCGCAAAATGTGGTATTCAGGCTTCTTATGACAGAGAGGAACTGGATGAGTTTGTAAAGCCTACTCTGATGGTGGAAGGAGGCGTTCCCGTGGCAACTATTCAGGATGGAGATTCTGTAGTGTTCTTTAACTTCCGTCCTGACCGTGCAAGAGAGATTACCAGAGCCTTCTGCGATGATGCATTCAAAGGCTTTGACAGAGGTGCGAGAAAGAATATTACCTTTGCATGTTTCTCCGATTATGACCCTACCATTCCCAACAAGAATGTGGCATTCCACAAGGTGGCAGTGACCAATACCTTTGGCGAGTGGTTGGCAGCCAATGGCATGAAGCAGGCGCGTATTGCAGAGACAGAGAAGTATGCCCATGTCACCTTCTTCTTTAACGGTGGTGTGGAAGAGCCAAACGCAGGCGAGGACAGAGTGTTGGTGCCTTCTCCCAAGGATGTAGCAACCTATGATTTGAAGCCTCAGATGAGTGCTTATGAAGTTTGTGATAAGCTCTGTGAAGCAATCTCTTCTGATAAATATGATGTTATCATTATTAATTTTGCAAATCCTGATATGGTAGGTCATACCGGTGTGCTGGAAGCGGCTGTGAAGGCTGTGGAAGTGGTGGACGAGTGTGTGGGACGTGCAGTGGAGGCGGTGAAGAAAGCAGGCGGAGCAATGTTCATCTGTGCAGATCACGGCAATGCAGAGCAGTTGGTGGATTATGAAACCAATGATGCATTTACCGCGCATACCACCAATGAGGTTCCTTTCATCCTTGTGAACTACGAAGAGGGCTATTCTCTGAGAGAGAATGGTTGTTTGGCAGATATCGTTCCTACCCTGATTGAAATCATGGGCAAGGAGCAGCCTGTGGAAATGACAGGAAAATCTTTGTTGATTCAAAAATAAAACGATTTGTCCCTCACAAAAGCAAAAATCCTTTTGTGGGGGATATTTTTCTAATGGAACGAGTATTCTAAATGAAAAGAACGGAAAGCGTGTGCGTTATGCAAATCAATGATGTTACACGGGATTCGTGCATTTGACAAGGAGGTTTGGATATGGAACAGTTAGAGATTCTAAAAGTATATGGAAGAGAAATTCTGGATTCCCGCGGCAATCCCACAGTGGAGGCCACGGTGACAGTGAAAAATCACAATAACGGCCGCATCTATGAAGGTACGGCAGCGGTACCCTCGGGTGCTAGTACCGGTATGTTTGAGGCGGTGGAACTGCGTGATGGGGAACCCAGATACTTTGGCTTAGGTGTTAGAAAAGCTGTGCAGAATGTAAAAGAAAAAATTGCCGGTGCACTGGTGGGTAAAAATGCCGGTAACCAACAGGAAATCGATGAGATTCTGCTTCATATTGATGGTACCGAGAATAAGAGTAATTTGGGTGCCAATGCTATGCTTGCAGTATCCATGGCTACCGCAAAGGCTGCCTCAGAAGGACTGGAAGTGCCTCTGTTCAAATATCTTGGGGGTGTGCCCTTGAAATCCATGCCACGCCCTATGATGAATATCTTAAACGGAGGAAAACACGCAGAGAATACCGTGGATTTTCAGGAATTTATGATTGTTCCCATGTCTTCTGATTGTTTTGCAGAGTCCTTGCGTATGTGTGCGGAAGTATATCATCATTTAAAACAGATATTAAAGCAGCGTGGCCTCAGTACAGGAGTAGGGGACGAGGGCGGTTTTGCTCCTGACCTGCCTGATGCAGAAAGCGTTATGGAGTTGATGGTAGAAGCCATTGAGACAGCAGGATATTTGCCCGGCAAGGATATATGTATTTCCCTGGATGTGGCAGCCAGTGAATTATATGAGGAGGAACAAAAACGATATTATTTCCCTGGAGAAAGCAAGTTGAAGGGCAAGGAAGTATATCGGGATACTTTGGAGATGATCAACTATCTGGAATTCCTGACAGAGAAATTCCCCATTCTCTCTATTGAGGACGGATTGTCGGAAGAGGATTGGGACGGTTGGAAATTACTGACTGAGAGAATTGGCTCCAAGGTGCTCTTGGTGGGAGACGATTTATTTGTGACCAACACCAAGAGAATTGCTGTGGGGATTCAAAAGGGATGTGGCAATGCGGTGTTGATCAAGGTAAACCAAATCGGCACCTTGAGCGAGTCCATGGCGGCCATTCAGATGTCCTTCCGCAACGGCTATACTCCCGTGATTTCCCATCGTTCCGGCGAGACGGAAGATACTTTTATTGCGGATTTGGCGGTGGCTGTATCAGCAGAATATATCAAGATGGGAGCACCTTGCCGTGCAGAAAGAGTTGCAAAATATAATAGATTGTTGAGAATTGAGGAAAATATTCTTCAATGGTAAAAAAATGGTTGCCATTAATTTTGAAATATGATACAATCAAAATCGCTTGACATTAGGAGGTGTAAAAATGGGAGCGTTAAAGATTGTATTAACCGTATTATTTATCATTGTTTGTATCGCACTTATTGTGCTTGTATTGATGCAGGAAGGCAAGTCCGCAGGACTTGGTACCATCAGTGGTGCAGCTGAAACATATTGGGGAAAGAACAAGGGCCGTTCTATGGAAGGAACACTTGTTAGACTTACCAAGATTTTGGCAGTAGCATTTATTGTTCTTGCAATTGTTTTGAATCTCAGCATTTTCTAAGATTTGAAAGAACCAAAGCACTCTGATACAACAGAGTGCTTTTTTATTTGTCCAAAGGAGGTGCATTCTTTATTATGACGAATATAAAAAAGAAACAAAGCATAACTGAATATATGAAGAATGCGACTTCACAGAAAATTGCGTCTTCTCAAAAGAGAGAAAATGTACGACAGGAAGAGCTCCTTTCAGGTAAATTCATTAGCCACGCTAAGGGATTTGGATTTGTAGTGGTGGAAGGATACGAGGAGGATTTCTTTATTCCTGAAGAATATACTGCCGGCGCATTTCAGGGAGACACGGTGCAAATACTTCCCTTTGGTGGGCACCCTGATAAAAAAACAGGGAAGAGACAGGAAGCAAAGGTACTTCGCATTCTTTCCAGAGGGATTACCCAGTTGGTGGGCACTTATGAACAGTCCAAGAATCATTATGGCTTTGTGTGCCCGGATAACACCAAGATTCCATGGGATATCTATGTGCCAAAGGAACGATCCAAGGGGGCTGTGACCGGGCATAAGGTGGTAGTGGAACTCACCGACTATGGCTCTAACAGGAGAAGCCCGGAGGGGAAAGTGGTGGAAATACTAGGTCATATCAATGACCCTGGAGTGGACATTATGTCCATTGTCCGAGCCTATGAGATTCCCACAGAATTTAACGATAATGTTATGAATCAGGTGCAACAGGTGCCTTCTGAGGTGTGCCCTGAGGATATGGTGGAACGCCGTGATTTGCGTGACGTGGTTATGGTCACCATTGATGGGGAAGATGCCAAGGATTTAGATGATGCGGTCAGCGTCAGCTTTTCCGATGGCAAATATCATTTGGGTGTGCACATCGCAGATGTATCCCATTATGTGCGGGAAAATTCTTTTCTGGATAAAGAGGCGAAAAAACGTGGCACCAGTGTGTATCTGGTGGACCGTGTCATTCCCATGTTGCCTCATGCCTTATCCAATGGCATTTGTTCTCTAAATGCGGGCGTGGACCGACTGGCATTGAGCTGCATTATGACAGTGGATGAACATGGGGAAATTATAGACTATGAAATTTGTGAGTCAGTGATTCGTGTAGATAAAAGACTCAGTTATACCCAAGTAAAGTGCGTGTTAGAAGATGAAACATTACTTTCTACGGATGAATACAGTGGCTTTGCCCCTTTTTATCCGATGCTCTTACAGATGAAGACATTGTCCGGTCTTTTGCGCCAGAGAAGACGAGAAAGAGGTGCCATTGACTTTGATTTCCCGGAGGCAAAGATTATACTGGACAAAAAGGGGCGACCTGTGGATATTCATCCCTATGAGAGAAATGTTGCGACTATGATTATCGAAGATTTCATGTTGGCAGCCAACGAAACCATCGCGCAAAATTATTATTGGATGGAATCCCCTTTTGTATATCGTGTTCACGAAGTACCTGACACGGATAAAATTCAAAAATTGGTTACCTTTATTTATAATTTGGGCTACTATATGAAATCCATCGGCAAGGCGAAGGTAAAGAGTGGTACAGGGGAGGTACATCCCAAGGAAATTCAGAAGTTGTTAGATAAAATTGCAGGTACGCCGGAAGAAGCGCTGATCAGCAGACTGACCCTGCGTAGTATGAAACAGGCCAGATATAGCGTGGAGAGTAGCGGACATTTTGGTTTGGCAAGCAATTTCTATACCCATTTTACATCTCCCATAAGAAGATACCCTGATTTGCAGATTCACCGCATTATCAAGGAGCATATTCACGGAGGGATGACAGAAAAACGGGCTAGTCACTATAAGGAAATATTGCCGGATGTGGCGAAGCATTCTTCTGAAACCGAGCGAAGAGCTGCAGAGGCGGAACGAGAGACAGAGAAACTGAAAAAAGTACAGTACATGGAACGCCATATTGGGGAGGAGTATGTGGGAGTGATATCCGGTGTGACTTCCTGGGGCATTTATGTGGAACTGCCCAATACCGTGGAGGGTATGATACGCCTTTCGAAATTATCCGGTGATTTCTATTATTTCAATGAAGCTTCTTACGAGGTGATTGGAGAGATGACGGGCAGAACATTCAAACTGGGGATGCCCCTGAAGGTGTGTGTGGCAGATGCGGACAGAACCATGAAAACTATTGATTTTGATCTGGTCTCAGAGTATAATCTAGAGGAAGAAGAAAGTTAGAAGAGAGGGCGAAAATGGCCGGTAAAGAGACATTAAAGCTGGTTGCTAATAATAAGAAAGCCTTTCATGATTATTTTATTGATGAAACCTATGAAGCAGGCATTGCCTTGCATGGAACAGAGGTCAAATCCTTGCGCATGGGGAAATGCAGTATCAAGGAGTCCTTTATCCGTATTGAAAACGGCGAAGTTTTTGTGTATGGTATGCATATCAGCCCATACGAAAAGGGTAACATCTTTAATAAAGACCCCTTGCGGGTGAAGAAATTATTGATGCACAAGGCTGAAATCAATAAATTGACAGGAAAGATTAAGGAAAAAGGTTATACTTTGGTGCCCTTGCAGGTATACTTTAAGCAGGGTAAGGCAAAGGTGGAAGTAGGGCTTGCACGAGGTAAGAAGCTCTACGACAAGAGGGAGGATATCGCCAAGAAGGACCAGCGAAGAGAAATGGAGCGGGATTTCAAGGTGAAAAATATATAAATATATCCGGGCTAGTAAAGGTTTCGACAGGGGTCTTGCAGCTGGAGAAGCTATCCGTTGCGACACGTTAATCGCAAAATTAAAAATAAACGCTGAAGAAAATTTAGCATACGCTGCCTAATGGCAGCTGTCCGCTCTAAGGCACTCACACTTTAGAATCCGGGCATCGACTATGTGAGAAACGACATACACTAAGCTTTGCGTGTATGGGCGTAATATGAAGCTACTGAATCTATCGGGGTGTTCGTTTCCCGGTAGAGGAGGGAATGGGTCTCGACCACAATAACGGACTATGATAGTAGAAGTACAGGGAATGGGCTTTTGGACACGGGTTCGACTCCCGTCTAGTCCACTACAGCTGAATATCAGCGAAGAGAAAGGTTCCGACCGCGAAATGCGGTTGGAACCTTTTCTTTGCTATAAAACCAACTTTTCGATAGAAAATATGACTCAAAAAACCAACTTTTAAATTTTTATAGTTGCGGATTCGATAAAATATACCTCATAGGAGGTAAAAACTATGACGAAAAAAAGGATTACGGAACAATTGCTGGAAAGGTTTTATGAACACTTAAGACAGGAGGAAAAAAGCGGCAACACCATCGAGAAGTATCTTCGGGATGTGAGAGCGTTTGCCGCTTATCTGGACGGACGACAAATCAGTAAGGCGGAAGTAATTGCATATAAGAGTAAATTATTAGCTGAAAACTACGCGGCAAGAAGTATTAATTCTATGTTAGCATCGTTGAATAGCTTCTTCGTGTTCTGCGATTGGACGGATTGCAAAGTGAAATCCATCAAACTGCAACAGCAGGTGTATTGCACGGAAGAAAAGGAACTGACCAAGGCAGAATACCAGCGTCTCATTCAAACTGCAAGTAAAAAAGGAAAGGAACGTCTAAACTTGTTGATTCAAACCATCTGCGGTACGGGTATCCGTATCAGTGAACTGCAATACATCACTGTGGAAGCAGTGAGGCGAGGGGAAGCCTGCGTTTCACTAAAGGGTAAAACGCGCACCGTCTTTATCGTCAAGGAATTACAAAAGAAACTGATACAATATGCCCGTGAACAGGAGATTATCACGGGGGCGATATTTATCACCCGTAACGGTAAACCCATGAGTCGCACCAATATCTGGCGGGAAATGAAAGGCTTATGTGAGGAGGCAGGCGTGAATCCCGAAAAGGTATTTCCGCACAACCTGCGCCACCTATTTGCCCGCACCTTTTATGGTATTGAGAAGGACATCGCCAAATTAGCGGATATTCTAGGGCACAGCAGTATCAACACCACAAGAATCTATATTATTACTACCGGAGATGAACACAGAAGAAGGATGGAAAGTATGAGATTAATTATATAAAAACCGTCGGCCAACAAGTGTGCCGACGGAAAATACATAATCCATATTATGTTGTAGAGAAGCATACATATATAACAGCAGATTCAATTGCAAACAGAAATTGATAGATAAAAGTTTTATTTTGTAGCACGAGAAACAGACCCACCGGCTATATTTTACAGGCGGGTCTAATTGCGTTGAGTAATTCATATCATCGTCGAAAGTAATGATTCACATAAAGGGGAAATAATATGTCAGTTTATGTCGAAAATCATTGTAAAACTTGCTGTTTAGTGCTATACTTTATTGCATTAAAGGGTTAACGATTCAGTATTAACCTTTATTTTACAACATAATATGGATTATGTTACATTCGATGACAATAGAAAAATTTAGGAGGAACTAAAATGGCACCAATTGCAGAGGTAATTAAGTACGAAGGGGATAACAGCACATTCATTTGGAAACATCCCAGCGAGGACTTCAACAGCATAACACAGTTAATCGTCCACGAGAGTCAGGAAGCCATCTTCTTTATGAACGGAGAGGCACTTGATTTGTTTGGCCCCGGACGGCATACTTTGGAGACTCAGAACATTCCCAAGATTGGAAAGTTTTTAAATCGTACTACGGGAGATGATACACCCTTCCATTGTGAAGTTTATTTCATCAATAAAACCGTGCAGATGGCTGTGAAATGGGGAACGGATAGTAAGGTTCGCTTTATCGAGCCTACCTTTGGCGTGCCTATCGAAATTGGTGCATCCGGCGAGATGAACCTGATGGTATCGGATCCTCGTAAACTATTGATCAAATTGGTGGGTACTATGAATGGTATCGCATGGGATGATAGAAGCGGCGGATTCACTAAGTCTCTGGCAGCTTCCTTCCGACCTTTGATTTCCACCGCAGTGAAAACCAATCTCTCCTCCTGTATCAAGTCAAAGAACATGAACATTTTGGAGATAGATGAAAATTTAGGATTACTCTCCGACGTATTGAAAAACAGTATCCTTCCCGGATTTGAGGAGTACGGATTGACCATTCCGGAGTTCTATGTGACCACCGTTGTTCTACCTGAGAACGACCCTAACTTCAAGCGTATTCGCGAATTACATACGATTTCTTTGCAGAAAAAGATGGTGGAAGCTGAAACAACCATCAAGACTGCTATGGCAGAATCTCAGGCAACCATCACTGCCGCTGAGAGGCAGGCTGTATTAGAGAGAGAAACAACCATCACCGAGCAGACCCGCCGGGAAGCAGAGAGAGAACTCATCCGTGCCCAGGCAGAAGCACAGGCGGCAAAAATGTCCGGCTTTGCAGAAGCGGAGATTATGCGTGCGAAGGGATATACGGAGAAGGATGTATTGCAGGCCGAAGTGCAGAAAGCATACGCAGAAGGTATCGGCAATATGACCATTACCGGAGGCGGTGGCAGTGTAGCCGGAGATATGATTGGCCTTGGCGTAGGCATGGCAGCGGCAGGTGCTGTCAGCGGACAGATGGGTGAAATGTTCAAAGGCTTTGGCATGACGCCTACATCAGCACCTCAAGTACCTCAAGCAGTAAAGATAACCTGTCCTAATTGTAATAGTGAAGTGCCAGAGAATTCTAAGTTCTGTTTAGAGTGTGGCACCAAGATAGAGATTTTGAATGAAAATGAAGTAATTTGCCCTGCGTGTGGCAAGAAAACCAACAAAGGCAAGTTCTGTATGGAATGTGGCGCACCTTTAATTGCGAAATGTGCGAACTGTGGTGCAGAGATACCGAATGGTGCAAAGTTCTGTTTAGAATGTGGAACAAAAGTGGAGGGTTAATCAATGAAAAAACATTTTAAAAGTTATGTAGCGATTTGGGCGATTATGCTCGCGATTTTTAACGTAGCAACATTTGTTTCACCGAATGAGGCGGCAGGAATGACAAAGTTCGGCGGAGCATTTTGGTCTGGATACATATTTATTACGCTGGCATTCATTGGTCAGTTGGTGGCTGCTTATTATGCATTCAATGCTAAGAACATCGAGAAGTTTTTCTATAATGTGTCGCTGATTCGCATCAGTTGGACAGGACTGATTCTGATT
This sequence comes from uncultured Acetatifactor sp., assembly GCA_904501885.1. Classification (GTDB taxonomy): domain Bacteria; phylum Bacillota; class Clostridia; order Lachnospirales; family Lachnospiraceae; genus Acetatifactor. The sequence goes on from CAJGCP010000002.1 coordinate 85,976, forward strand.
TTAGTATTTGGCACCCTGTGCATGGCGATTACTAATCTGCCTAACTGGGTGGGTATCATCCTGTGCTTTGCTATCATGGGCTTTACTGCCATCGCAGTAGTGAAGGCAAGTGTAGCAGCGGATTTGGTATCTGCAACAGACGAAAAGATTAAGGTACAGACTTTCTTTATCAAATCCCTCACAGTGGATGCAGAAGGACTCCTGGCAAGAGCACAGAGTGAAGAAGTGAAAGTAGAGTGCAAAAAAGTGTATGAGGCGGTAAGATATAGCGACCCTATGTCAAATGAAGCACTAGCAACAACCGAAAGCCAGATTACTTTGAAGTTCGCAGAATTGGCAGATGCTGTGGCTGGCAATAATACAGAGGCAGTGCAGAAGACTGCAAGAGAAGTCTGCATATTGGTGGATGATAGAAATAAGAAGTGCAGGTTGTTGAAGTGATGGCACACTTGTTCAGACGATTAGACGAAATTAGTATATATCAAGACTGGGCGGATCTGTTTGACTGGCTGTTCGATGACAATCGGTTTAAAAATTGGACGTCCGGTTACGTAGGTTCTCTTGCAAAAAAAATCAAAAGACTTCCTCATGTTGGAAATAATACCTATAGGTATGCAAAGGTCGATGAGGTAGTTTTTCCTACGAGTCAAAATAATAGAACGTTTTGCATTTTGATGACACGAGGTGATGGAGAAGCAAAAGATTTGATACGGCATATTCGGAATGGTATTGCTCATGGTAATGCAAAAATTGTTAATGTCTCCGGAGAACGATATATAGAAATTCTGGATTATTCAAAGGGAGGCCGGCAATCTGCCTATTTGTGTATTCCGGTTTCTTATATACAACAAATATATCAATTGTACGAAGATGTTAATAGAGGGAGAATTCACAATAGGCACTGATCTGTGTATGTTATTAGATTAAACAACATTTAAGGGAGATGTATATATGGCAACATTCAAGTGTAAAATGTGCGGTGGCACATTAGATATCAATAATGAAACAGTAATCGAGTGCGAGTACTGCGGCACACCGCAGACATTACCGAAATTAGATGATGACCGTCGTGCAAATTTGTATGACCGTGCAAATCATTTCCGTCGTAATAACGAGTTCGACAAGGCAGAAGGCATTTACGAGCAGATTCTCAATGAAGATAACACAGATGCAGAAGCGTACTGGTCACTTGTGTTATGTCGCTATGGTATTGAGTATGTAGAAGACCCTGCATCCCATAAACGCATCCCTACTGTGAATCGTGCACAGTATACAGCGATTTATGATGATGACAATTATAAATCTGCCTTGCAGTACGCAGATACTTACCAAAAGGCAATCTATGAGAGTGAGGCAAAGGTCATCAATGAGATTCAGAAAGGCATTCTGGAGATATCTCAAAAAGAGGATCCTTTTGATGTATTTATCTGTTATAAAGAGACAGACAATAATGGTAGAAGAACACCCGATTCTGTACTGGCCAATGATTTGTATCATCAATTGGTCCAAGAGGGCTTTAAGGTATTCTTTGCTCGTATCACATTAGAGGACAAACTGGGAACAGCATATGAACCTTATATTTTTGCTGCACTTAATTCTGCAAAGGTGATGGTGGTACTGGGCACCAAACCCGAATTCTTCAATGCAGTATGGGTGAAGAATGAATGGGGCCGTTATCTGTCATTGATTAAGAATGGTGCAAAGAAGATGCTTATTCCGGCCTATAAAGATATGGACCCCTATGACTTGCCGGAAGAATTCTCTCACTTGCAGGCACAGGATATGACAAAACTTGGTTTCATGCAGGACTTGATTCGTGGTATTAAGAAGATTCTGCAAGTAGATGAACCGAAAGCAACAGTTGTAAAGGAAACCGTTGTCACCGCAGGAAATGCTAACACGGAACCTCTTTTGAAAAGAGCATTTATGTTTCTTGAGGATGGAGACTGGAATTCTGCTAAGGAGTACGCAGAGAAGGTGCTCGATTTGGAACCGGAGTGTGCGCTGGCGTATGTGGTAAAATTGATGGCGACCCTCGGGGTCAAGCGGCAAGAGGAACTGGCAGACCATGCCAAACCATTTGATGGAAATGCAGATTATCAAAAGGCATTTCGGTTTGCTGACGATGAGTTAAAGACCGAGCTACAGGGATATCTGGACACAATCAATAATCGAAGATTGCAGACGGCCTATGATAGTGCTGTGAAAGCGATGAATACTGCTGAAAATGAACGAGAGTATAAGGCGGCGGCCGAATTATTCCATAATATTACAGGGTTCAGGGATGCCGAAAAATTAGAACAGGATTGCAGTGACAAAGCAATAGCAAGTAAAGCAGAAGGTGAGCAACTCTGGGAAAAATTTCAGGAGATGAGAAGATTGCGCAAAGCCAGTGCGAGTAGCGCAGAACAGAAGAAAGAGATTCAGGCGGAGATTGAGTCCATAGAAAATGAATTATCTAAACTGGAATATCTGAAAGCGAACTATTCCCAGTATCAGAGTCAGTACGATACTTTGAGTGCACAACTAAGACAAATAGAAGTTAAGAAAGAGAATCTAAAAAACCACCTCAGTGCACTTGGTGTTTTTGCTTTCAAACAAAAAAAAAGAGATAGAAGCAGAGATCGCAGGAACACAAAATGAAATTGTTTCGTTAGAAGAAAAGATAAAGGTTGTTGAAGAAGAAAAATGCGGATATCACTCCATAGACGACATTGTAACAAAGATTACAGTTTGTGAGCAAAGTATCGAGGAGCATAGGGCAAGAATACAGGCCTTGGAAGGTATGGGTTCAGAAGATACTATTCGTGCGGACCTGATGAAATCGAAGAGTGGACAATTCTTGCTGGCGTTAGAACAGAAATTTAAGAATGTCGAAATAGGCCAGTCAGTTACGTTCGGTACTTATCCTCAAACTGCAGATGGAAAAGTGAAAGAAGTTGAATGGCGTGTGTTGGAAAAGCAAGGTGAGTCAGTGTTGCTTATTTCTGAATATGGACTGGACTCTCGTTCTTATAACGAAGAATGTGAAGATATAACATGGGAAGAATGTACACTTCGTAAATGGCTCAATGAAGAATTTATATGTACTGCATTTCCTGGTAAAGAGCGAAAGATTATCGCAGATACAAGGGTCAAGGCAGAATCGAATCCTATTTACGAAGAAACAACACCCGGAAATGATACTGTGGATAGAGTATTCCTTTTGAGTATTGCCGAAGCAAAACGATATTTTGATAGCAATGAGGACCGCCAGTGTGAGCCGACACCATTTGCGGAAGAAAATGGAGCCTATAGAGACGATGCCAACGACAGATGTTTGTGGTGGCTGCGGTCCCCCGGTGACTCTCAGGATTATGCGGCGGGTGTCGGCTACGGCGGCGGCGTCCATGAGAGTGGTGACTATGTCTTCATTGATAGTTACGCCGTCCGCCCCGCTTTATGGATAGATCTGGACTCTTGATTCTTCGCATCTGAGATCATCCACTCAGCGCCGTAGGCGCAAATCTGTGAGCGAAGCGAACAATCATACCGCCGAATGCGGTCGAATGTATATAGGGAAATAGTAGCAATGAATGAGTAAAAGGAGTAACATCAATGGCAACATTCAAATGTAAAATGTGCGGAGGCACAATCGAGTTTAATCAAGGAGATAGCGTAGGTGTCTGTGATAGCTGTGGCACCAAGCAAACGCTGCCTAAAACAGGCGATGATGTCATCGCCAATCTCTTTAATCGTGCGAATAATCTCAGATTAAAGTGTGAGTTTGATAAGGCCGCGCAGATTTATGAGAAAATTGTACAGCAGGACGACAGCGAAGCGGAAGCGCACTGGGGTATCGTGTTATGTAAATACGGTATCGAGTATGTGGAGGACCCGAAAACCTTCCAGCGTATTCCTACCTGCCATAGAACCTTGTTTGAGGCAGTAACTACGGACGCAGATTACTTGGCGGCGGTGGATTATTCAGATACCCTGCAACAGCAGATTTATGAGAGTGAAGCCCGTGCCATTGATAAGATTCAGAAGGACATCCTTGCCATCGTAAAGAACGAGAAACCTTTCGATGTATTCATTTGTTATAAAGAGACTGATGATTCCGGCAAGCGCACCATAGACAGCACCATTGCCAACGATATTTACTATCAGCTGACCCAGCAGGGATTCAAGGTATTCTTTGCTGCTATCACATTAGAGGATAAGTTGGGACAAGAGTATGAACCCTATATTTTCGCTGCGCTGAATTCTGCAAAAGTAATGCTGGTACTGGGTACGAAACCAGAATACTTTTCCGCAGTTTGGGTAAAGAACGAGTGGTCCAGATATTTGCAGTTGATGCGAAGCGACCGTTCAAAGTTATTGATTCCCTGCTACCGTGATATGGATGCTTATGATTTGCCTGAGGAGTTTGCTCATCTGCAGGCTCAAGATATGAGTAAGATCGGTTTCATCAATGATATTGTGCGCGGCATCAACAAAGTTGCACAGGTTGAGGAACCCCAAACTACCGTAGTGAAAGAAACTGTCGTATCCACAGGGGGTGCGCAGACGGCGCCTTTGCTGGAGAGAGCGTTTATGTTCTTAGAGGATGGGGATTGGAGCTCTGCAGACGAGTATTGCGAGAAAGTGTTGGATTTAGACCCCAAATGTGCCAGAGCATATCTTGGCAAGTTAATGGCAGAATTGCAGGTAAAGAGACAGGATGAACTGAAAGATTTGCCTCAACCTTTTGATTCATATGCTAATTACGAGAAGACAATCCGGTTTGCTGATGATGGTATGAAGACTGTGCTTCAGGATTACATAGTTTTCATTGTAAACAGAAATTCTTCAAATATGTACGAGAACGCGATTAAGGTTATGAACTCTGCAACAACTGAGGCGGGTTTTAAATATGCGGCAGATGTTTTTAAGAAAATTGCTGGCTTTAGGGATGCGCGTGAACTATTTGAAAAATGTCTTGCGTTTGCAGAAAATACGCGTTTAGATGATTTATATCAAGCGGCGAATGATGTCATGGAAAAGGCAAACACTGAAAATGAATATAGGAATGCTGCGGAGAAATTTAAACTTATTAGCGAATATAAGAATTCTGCAATTCTTGCGCAAGAATGTATTGATAAGGCAGAAACTATTTGGAAGGATGGTGTCCTCGATAGTGCCAGAAGATCAATAGAGAAGAATCCCGAGTGTGATTATTCTATGGTAATCAGCGAGTTGGAAGCAATTGCTGGATGGAAGGATGCTGATCAATTGATTAGTTTATGTCAAAAAACTATCCAGGAAAAACATCAAGAAGAAATGCGCTTTTCAAAACAAATGAACAGGATTGCCTTTCTTGTTATTGGTGTTGTATTATTGCTTGCTATTATTATTTCACTTGGCGGTATTATTCGTTCACATAATAAATATAAAACGGCGATTGAATTGATGGGGTCAGAAAAGTATACAGAGGCGATTGAGGCATTTAAATCCCTTGGCGCATATAAGGACAGTTCGGTTAAGATTAAAGATTGTAAATACTTAGAGGCTGTAGCACTGATAGATGCAGGGAAGTATACTGAAGCCATCGACGCATTTAACGCACTTGATGGTTATAAGGACAGTTCTGCAAAAGCAGAATATATTTATGGAGAGTACAAACTAGAGAAATTAAAGAAAGCGCAAATAGATGACGTTGTAATATTCGGCACTTACGAGCAGGACAACAATGCTGAGAATGGCAAAGAAGAGATAAAATGGCTCGTGCTGGAAAGACGCGATAATCAAATGTTACTTATCAGCAAGTATGCGCTTGATTGTCAAAAGTACAATTCCAAGTATGAAGATATTACGTGGGAAAAATGTACGCTACGCTCATGGCTAAATGGAAGTTTTATAAATACTGCATTTTCTGATGAAGAGAAGGGGATGATTCCTACTGTGACTGTGTCTGCGGATAAGAATCTTGCGTCTAGCACCGATCCAGGTAATGCGACCCAGGACAAAGTATTTTTATTAAGCATTCCCGAAGTGAACAAGTATTTTAAGTCAGACATCGCACGCCAATGTATACCCACGGTATACGCAGTTGCACAAGGAGTTTCAAAAAATAGCAGTGGCAACTGTTGGTGGTGGCTGCGGTCCCCCGGTGGTTATCAGAAGCATGCGACTCTTGTCGACCGCGTCGGCGACGTCGATGAGGGTGGTGACTTTGTCGACTTTGATGCTTACGCCGTCCGCCCCGCTTGCTGGATAGATATTAGTGAATAAAGATGATGAAAACGATAGGGAATAAATTGCCTTGTAGGAGAATGTAATGCATACTGAAAAGAAGAAAGTAGTGTTTTTGTTTGGCGCTGGCTGTGAAGGTAAAGGACAATTAGGGTTCCCAAGTGGTTCTGAGTTTAAGCGAGAAATAATATGTGCAGATGGTGTTTCTAAACTATTTAAAATGATTAATCCATATTCTTCGTATGTGATAAATGAAGGCAAGTTTCTTCACCACAATGCCAGTAATGTATTATACCAAACTTTAAAAGAGTGTGATGATGACTGTAAATTAAGGTTATTGCTTGGAGAGGAAATAATAAACCAATATTTAAATTATAAAGATGGTAATCAAGAAAATGACGGAATAAGCAATAGGTTCGCTGAAATATACCGTAAACAAATATACAATCCAATTATTCATGCGAATGAACCTCTCAGCGAAGTTTCAGAATTGTTTTTGGAACGTGCAAGTTTCTTTTCGTTTGCAGATTCCTTGTTTAACTATATCCGAAAACCTGAGTTGTATGCAGCGGAAACGACGAAGGTTATGAAAATGTACTTTGCAGCTTATAATAGCATATTAAGTTGTTTGAGAGTTTTGGACAGCGAATGGACAAGCATAGATGGACGTGAGCAATTAGAGAAATTTTTAAGAGAAATTAGTTCGAAAGATAATATTGAAAACTATTTAGCCATCAACCCAAAAGATAAATGCCCGTCGATTGATAGTCTATATTATTCTGTAATAGGTCGTTTTAAGAAAAATATTGATATATCCGTAATAACAACTAACTATACCTTTTTTGCGCAAAATATCATGGATCTAGAGTGCGATGATATAGCCTATTTACATGGAAAGATGGATTGGTTTGAAGATATAAAAACCAAAGAGGTAAAGCCAATAGGGGAACATTCTAAAGAGAGTACTATCTTTCCTTTTATATTTGTGCAGAGTGGGGTGAAACCTGTGGTATCTCAGATACAAATAAAAGAATATACCAAGGCAATTAAGTTCTTGGAAGAGGCTGAAAATGTAGTTATTTTAGGGTATGGTTTAAATAGTGATGACGAACACATTATTACTATGTTAAGGGATTGTGTTAAAGATAGTAGCCATATTACATATTTGATATATATCGAAAATGAAAAGGAACAGCAAGACGTAATTAAGAAAAAGAATGATGAACTTTGCAAGATGTTTGGAGAGAATCATAAAATTGGTATTCTGCCTGTAAATGATTTAGAAAAGCTATGTATGTCGCTATCAAATGATAATTGATATTAAACAGAATAAGTCTTAACATTTATATTAAAAGGAGTTTTGTCAATGGCAATATTTAAGTGTAAAATGTGCGGTGGATCGTTAGACATCACCGCCGGAGAAACAATCATTGAGTGTGAATATTGTGGCACACAGCAAACGCTTCCTAAAACAACGGATGAGAATATTCAGTCACTGTTTAATAGAGCGAGCCTGCTTCGTCAAAAGGGTGAATTTGATAAGACAGAAGCAATATATGAAAAAATTCTTGAGGCAGACGAGTGCGAGGCGGAAGCATACTGGGGTATGATTCTTTGCAAATATGGAATTGAGTACGTAGAAGATCCTCAGACTTATAAGAGAATACCAACCTGCCACAGAACATCATATGATTCAATCATTGCAGATGAATACTATAAAAAGGCACTTGAATATGCAGATTCTACCCAGCGCGCTATCTATGAAAAAGAAGCGAAGCATATTGATGATATTCAAAAAAATATTCTTGCTATCTCATCACAGGAAGAGCCTTATGATGTGTTTATCTGTTATAAGGAGACTGACGAAAGTGGCAAGAGAACAGAGGATAGCGTCATAGCAAACGATATCTATTATCAGTTGACCAACGAAGGATACAAGGTATTTTATGCAGCTATA
>CAJGCP010000003.1 GCA_904501885.1 uncultured Acetatifactor sp.
CATTGCAGGAAAAGACAAAGGCCAAAGAAGGTGCTCCCGAGCATCGTATCAATATCATTGATACCCCCGGACACGTTGACTTTACCGTAGAAGTAGAGCGTTCCTTGCGCGTACTTGACGGTGCAGTAGGTGTGTTCTGTGCGAAGGGTGGTGTTGAGCCTCAGTCTGAAAACGTATGGCGTCAGGCAGACACCTACAATGTACCCCGTATGGCATTCATCAACAAGATGGATATCCTGGGTGCAAACTTCTACGGTGCAGTAGAGCAGATTAAGAACAGATTGGGTAAGAATGCTATCTGCATTCAGTTGCCCATCGGTAAAGAAGATACCTTCAAGGGAATCGTAGACCTGTTTGAAATGCAGGCTTATATCTACAATGATGATAAGGGTGATGATATCACTGTATGCGATATTCCTGATGATATGAAGGATGATGCAGAGTTGTATCGCGCTGAGTTGGTAGAGAAGATCTGCGAACTTGATGACGAGTTGATGATGATGTATCTTGAGGGCGAAGAGCCTACTATGGAGCAGTTGAAGGCTGTTCTTAGAAAAGCAACATGTGAGTGTGCCGCTATTCCTGTATGCTGTGGTACTGCATACAGAAACAAGGGCGTACAGAAACTTTTGGATGCGGTTGTAGAGTTCATGCCTGCTCCTACAGATATCCCTGCTATTAAGGGTACTGATATGGACGGTAATGAGGTAGAGAGACATTCTTCTGATGATGAACCTTTCTCCGCATTGGCATTCAAGATTATGACTGACCCCTTCGTAGGTAAGCTTGCATACTTCCGTGTATATTCCGGTAGCATCAATTCCGGTTCTTATGTATTGAATGCTACTAAGAATAAGAAAGAGCGTGTTGGACGTATCCTTCAGATGCATGCAAACAAGCGTGCTGAGTTGGATAAGGTTTACTCCGGTGATATCGCAGCAGCAGTTGGTTTCAAGTTCACCACAACCGGTGATACCATCTGTGACGAGCAGCATCCGGTAATCCTTGAGTCCATGGAATTCCCTGAGCCCGTTATCGAGCTTGCTATCGAGCCTAAGACCAAGGCTGGTCAGGGCAAGATGGGTGAAGCTTTGGCTAAGTTGGCTGAAGAAGATCCTACCTTCCGCGCTCACACCAATCAGGAAACCGGTCAGACCATCATCGCAGGTATGGGTGAGCTCCACTTGGAAATCATCGTAGACCGTCTGCTTCGTGAGTTTAAGGTAGAAGCTAACGTTGGTGCACCTCAGGTTGCATACAAGGAAGCATTTACCAAGGCTGTTGAAGTTGACTCCAAGTACGCTAAGCAGTCCGGTGGTCGTGGTCAGTATGGTCACTGTAAAGTTAAGTTTGCTCCTTTGGAAGCAAACTGTGAGAAGTTTGAATTTGATCCCAAGGCTAACGTCCTGATCAACGAGCCTCCTACATTGTTGTTCGAAACAACTGTAGTTGGTGGTGCTATTCCTAAGGAATACATCCCCGCTGTCGGCGCAGGTATCAAGGAAGCTGCTCAGGCAGGTATCCTCGGCGGATTCCCCGTACTTGGTGTTCATGCAAACGTATACGATGGTTCCTACCATGAGGTAGACTCCTCCGAAATGGCATTCCACATTGCCGGTTCCATGGCATTCAAGGAAGCTATGCAGAAGGCAGCTCCTGTATTGTTGGAGCCCATCATGAAGGTAGAAGTAACCATGCCTGAAGAATACATGGGCGACGTTATCGGTGACTTGAACTCCCGTCGTGGTCGTGTAGAAGGTATGGAAGACATCGGTGGTGGTAAGATGGTACGTGCATTCGTTCCCCTTGCTGAGATGTTTGGTTATTCTACAGACCTTCGTTCCAGAACCCAGGGTCGTGGTAACTACTCCATGTTCTTCGAGAAGTACGAGCCCGTTCCTAAGAACGTTCAGGAGAAGGTATTGGCAGACAAAAAGTAATAAATGCTGTAAATTGCTTTGAAAACAAAGTAAATGTATAAAAATAACTTGAAAAACCTTTGGTTATTTAATATAATCAAAGGTAGCCGAGTTATTTAGCGCCGAGTGCGCGGGATGCGCTTCGGCGGAGAAAAAAAAACAAAAATATGAATCTTATTTAAGGAGGATTTCAAAATGGCAAAGGCTAAATTTGACAGAACAAAACCCCATTGTAACATTGGTACCATTGGACACGTTGACCATGGTAAAACTACTACTACTGCAGCTATCACCAAGGTTTTGGCTGAGAGAATCGCAGGTAACGAGAAGGTAGACTTCGAAAACATCGATAAGGCTCCCGAAGAGAGAGAGCGTGGTATTACCATTTCTACCGCTCACGTTGAGTATCAGACTGAGAAGAGACACTATGCACACGTTGACTGCCCCGGACATGCTGACTACGTTAAGAACATGATTACCGGTGCTGCTCAGATGGACGGCGCTATCCTTGTAGTTGCTGCTACTGACGGTGTTATGGCTCAGACCAAGGAGCACATCCTTTTGTCTCGTCAGGTAGGCGTTCCTTACATCGTTGTATTCATGAACAAGTGTGACATGGTAGACGACGAAGAGTTGCTTGAGTTGGTTGAGATGGAAATCACCGAGCAGTTGGAAGAGTACGGATTCAATGATTGCCCTATCGTTAAGGGTTCTGCTTTGAAGGCTCTTGAAGATCCTAACGGACCTTGGGGCGACAAGATTATGGAATTGATGTCTACTGTAGACGAGTACATTCCTGATCCCGAGCGTGATACTGACAAGCCTTTCTTGATGCCTGTAGAGGACGTATTCACCATTACCGGTCGTGGTACTGTTGCTACCGGTAGAGTAGAGCGTGGTACACTTCACTTGAACGACGAACTTGAAATCGTTGGTATCAAAGAAGAGAACAAGAAGACCGTATGTACCGGTATCGAAATGTTCCGTAAGTTGTTGGATGAGGCTCAGGCTGGTGATAACATCGGTGCTCTGCTTCGTGGTATCCAGAGAACAGAAATCGAAAGAGGACAGGTTTTGTCCAAACCCGGTTCTGTTACCTGCCACACCAAGTTTACCGCTCAGGTTTACGTTTTGACCAAGGATGAAGGTGGTCGTCATACACCTTTCTTCAACAACTATCGCCCTCAGTTCTACTTCAGAACAACTGACGTTACCGGTGTTTGTGCATTGCCCGCTGGTACCGAGATGTGTATGCCTGGCGATAACGTAGAGATGACCATCGAATTGATTCATCCTATCGCTATGGAGCAGGGTCTTACTTTCGCTATCCGTGAAGGTGGACGTACTGTAGGTTCTGGTAGAGTTGCAACTATCATCGAGTAATCTTTGATAGTGTCTACAAAAAACTAGATTTTATAGGGCTTTCCGAGAAATCGGAGAGCCTTTTTTTCGTCCTAAAGTAAATGGAAAGAATAGAGAAAAATGGAGATAGCGGTGCCAAGAAAGAGTAAAAAAGTGGAAATATTGCTAGACATGAATATAATAATAAAAGAGAAAAAATAAAAATGCATGAAAGTTTTAATATGTGTTATAATATAATTGCAGATGGACGATATAAATGGTAGGGTGACATGGGTGTCAAAAAATGAGCACAGATGTGTTAAAAGTAATTGACGCACCAATGTCCAAGTGCTATAATCTAAATGCTGTACATTATTTTCGTGCAGGTGTTATGTGATGAGGATAATAAAGGAGGATGTAAAATGGCTAACGTAGGAAGAAAGCTTGGCGTTAACATCAGAACGTGTATGCTGGAAGCTAACATTAGTCTTGATAGTTTTGCCAAGCATTTAGAGTATTCAATTAAAGATGTGTGGAATGTTATCGAAGGAAAGGTTATAATTCCTCCTGTTGAATTAGAAAAGATTGCATGTTTTTTTAAAACAACAAAGAGCGAATTGATTAATCGTGAATCCGATAGTTTGGTTCCAGATTTGCAGTATATGAAGGAATTTAGTAATCCTGATAATTTAGATAGAATTTTGGATTTGATGGATGAGTATGTGGAACTGAGAGAAGTTGTATAAAAGGAAAGCTGTACGAAAGTACAGCTTTTTTGAGGTGGAAAATGAATTGGGAAAAGTTAGTTGAGCAAATTCCAACAGTAATAGAGAAAGTCAGAACAGATTACGTTTTGAATAATATGATAATCAAGGATGATATATTTGGAATTTTGGAAAAACATTGTACGGTAGTATATTATCCGATAGAGAATGAAATTAACTGTGGTTTTCATACAAAGCGTTTTGTTAAAGATAAGTTGGAGGATTTTGTATATATTAACACAGCAAAGACTATTGCTGAACAGGTTTTTGCGGCTGCTCATGAACTGGGACATGTATGGGGTGTTGCTACTCAAGTGTGGGAACTAGCGGGAGAACAAAGTACATTAGAGAGTAGAACAGAAGAAAGAATAATTAACAGGTTTGCAGCGGAATTATTAATGCCAACAAAAGAATTTCGGAAAACTTTTTGGGCACATATGGAGAAATTAGAACTTGATACTAACAAGCTAAGGCTTGTTGATTTGATTCGTGTCATGGTATTACAGATGAATGATTATATGGTTCCGTATGAGTCTGTAAGAAGGAGAGTTGTAGAAACAAAGATAATTACGCAAGAGTTGGGTGAAGCACTTTTGAAGAATGCAGAAGACATATTGCCTTTGGTTAATGCATTTTCAAAAGATCAGAATACAATGTTGGATAGAGTGACCGAAAAGAAAACAATTCCTGGTTTAAGAAATTTGCTGGAAACAGCTGAAAAAAGTGGAGAATTGAGCATTTATACTATCAATAAGATAAAGAGAGACTTTGACATTGATGATATAAGTGGAACAGAAGATATTGTGGAAATTTCTATAGAAGGAGCAAAACGTGGGGAAAACTGAAGTTATTGTAGACACCTGTTTTCTTCAAAAACTGTCTTCAGAAGGTAAGGCAATAGACAATATTAAAAAAGTATTGGCTGAGTTAGAGTACATCCCGGTTGTGCATCCATATATTTATGAGCATGAATTATCTTTACATTCATACTTTGTTCGCTTAGTTGATGATGGGTACATAAAGGTAGTAGGGTATAATGAATTTCAAAAAGATGTTGTGGATAAGCAGACTTATGAAGCTTATTATGATGTACTGTATGAAGAGATGAGGTTGACTTTGGAAGCAATGAATAGTCCAAAGCAAGTAGAAAAATTGTGTCTACAAAAGGGACAGACAATATATAATACACATAAGCAGGGTAGTAGTATGGGGGATGTTCATATGATTTTGATGGCATCCTATTTGCGAATGCCCATTTTGTTAACTGAAGATTCGGATATTGAGATGTTGCGCGATATAGCGAAGCGACGAATGCGATTAGGACGATATTCGTTGCAAATACTTAATGGTGTTCAACTTATAGAGGAGATTGCCAAGAAACAGGATTCATCAATAACAGTCAAAGAGATAGAATCAATTTTAAAAGCCATGCGAGAACGAAGCGCTGTTTCAAGTATAAAAGCAGTATGGCGGAAGAACCATCCTCTGTAAAGGGTGATTTTTTGGAACAAATAGAATGCTTATGTAAAAGACTCCAGTGAATAATTTTAGTTACATATATTCATGAATCGTTACATTTAAAATCTTTAATGTATTATTCAACTACATCTGATATTCTTCTTCCTTTTGTCCAGATAACAATTTTTCATTAACGAAATTCCAGTATTGAATAAATGTGGCAACTCTCCTATGTAAGGTGTGAAATTAGGGAATAAATAGAATGTTTATGTAAAGCACTCCAGCGAATATAATAATTCGCTGGGGTGCTTTTAAAAAACTTCTTGTTACCTTCCCCATCACAGGATAATCTAATTATTGTAATTACATAGCCGGCTGTTAAAATCTATTACGGAAGGAGCGCGAAAAGTCTGTATGAACAAGGATGAATTTACCACACGGGTGTTAGAAATGGAAAAGAGCTTGTACTGTGTTTCCAAAACCATTCTATCAAACGACGAGGATTGCAAGGATGCCATACAAGGTACAATTCTGAAGGCTTATAAGAATTTGTCCGATTTGCGGCAGGATTGCTATTTTAAGACATGGATGACACGCATTCTGCTGAACGAATGCTATGACATTGTCAAAAGAAATAAATATCAGGTCCCTTATGAGGACTATATGGCAGATTTGGAAGAAAAGGAAAATTATTCTGAGGTCTACATAGAAATTCAGAATTTAGAGGAGAAGTATCGGGTGCCGTTTGTTTTGCATTATGTAGAGGGCTTTTCTTTACGAGAGATTTCCCGAATACTAAAAACCACTGAAGCAGGAATTAAAATGCGGTTGTTGAGAGCCAGAAGGATGCTGAGGGAACAGCTATTTTAAAGATGGGATAGGAGGAAAGGATGAAAAATTATAATTGGAAAATCGAGATGCCGGAAATTCCGACGAACATTCGTGCAGCGATAGTGGCAACGCTGGAAGAGATAAACGATCTTCCGGATAATAGTACAAGGATTAGAAGGATTAAAGGGAAATTTTTGTTGCCCTTAGTAGCGATTTTGTGTCTTGCGATAGGAGGAACAGTAGTTGCGGGGGTGAATTTATATCAGCAGCGCATGGAAGCAATGAACAGGGATATGCTGGAAGATTTTTATACTAAGGCGTATGCTGGAAGTGTATTTCATTATAGCAGAGAATTATCGGATGCAGAAAGGCGAAGCTACGAGGCTTTGGTAAAGGCATACGAAAATGAAGGAAGATTTCCGCAAGGGATTGTTCGTTACTTAGAGGACTATAAGGATTATAATGGTGAGGGTATCGGTTTGTACGCCGACAGAAGTACTCTGTTTTTGCCTGATTATGAAATGTCAGAGGAGGAGGTGCTTCAAATCATCGATTTCGAGCACAAGCTGTCTTATAGTGTGAATACGATTGGCGCGGAAATTGTGGAGGGGGAGTACCACTTTTCTAATGATTATGATCAGTTGGCACCTGAGACGGACGGAAATGATATTATCGCATACGAGGGAACCGTGGGTATTATTTGTGCAACAGAAGGAAAAGAATGCCTGTATATAGCTGGAGATAATATAATTGAGAGAATGACTTTTGGAGCAAACAAAGGGAAGCCCTTTTACAAGGCCAATTTTGGTGAAAACACGGAAGTATTTACCATGGAAGAAGATATGGAACAGGGATTATATGTGTTAATCTTAACAAAGGGAAGAGACAATTATGCGGAAAGCAAAATTTTACATATCGACAAAAATGGAAAACTAATTTATGAAAAGGAAATAAAGGAATATATTGCGAGTGATATTGCGGTGGATAGTATCGGTCGTCTGTATGTGGAGACTGACACGGAAGTATATGTGTATGATAAAAATGGAGAGCAGGTATGTGCATGGCAAATCAAATATAGCCTTCAAAACGGAAGTATGTGCCGTGGAAAGGATGGAAAAGTTTATACGCTCTGCGAAGATAAGCCATTTCAAGCATGCCTTTTGCGTCTTGACCCGGATGCGGAAGAACAGGTTACAATGGTTGCGTCAGATGGACTTCCCACGGGGACGCCTCATTGTGCAGTGCTGGCGAGGGGGATGGAAACTGATTTTGTCATTTGGCGGTATGACGGAGTATATGCATATAATCTCGGAGATAACTTTGTATACAAAGTTATGGAACTCTATGAAGCGCCTCTACCCTGGGAAGAAGCGGAGTTTATGGTGTTAGAGGATGGAAGATTGGTTTTTATAAAATACTTTGACGCGCTGGTTGAAGAAGGGGAGGGGATGAAGATAATGCCTATTCCGCAATCCATCAGGATGTGTTATGTGAGTTGCCCTAAAGTAAGTTTGAAAGATAAAGTTGTCTTTGGGCGTTCTTCCGAGGCGGCTTCGAAAGAGGAATTAAAAGAATAAGAAAACAGAGGCGATAAAACTGTTGACAACAGAGACCACAGGTGGTAGTCTATAGGCGAGACTACTGCTTGTGGTCTTTTGGTTAAATGAGAAATATGTGCTGATAGATAATTGAGTACACATATAACGCATGATAAAGGAGGATACATAGATGGAAATTCAATTGGGAGTAATTGAGGCGCGTTACGCAGATATGATTTGGGAGCATGAGCCGGTGACATCGTCGGAATTGGTGAAGATGACAGCGGTGGAGTTTCAGTGGAAACGCACCACGGCGCACAATGTGTTGCGGAGGTTGATAGATAAGGGACTGTTCCGGAACGATAACGGATTGGTGACTTCCGTGATGTCCAGGGAAGAGTTTTATGCGAGACAGAGCAAACAATACGTGGAAGACTCTTTTTCGGGCTCGTTGCCTGCGTTTATCGCAGCGTTTACACAAAATGCAAAATTGACACCGGAAGAGGCCCAGGCAATCCGTCAAATGATTGACCAAGCGGAGGAAAAGTGATGCAGGGAGTGATGATGGGAGATTTGTTTTTCAAATTGCTAAATATCAGTATTACTGCAGGGTGGCTTATTTTGGCGATTGTTTGCGTGCGCCTTCTTTTCAAAAAAATGCCCAAGTGGGTCAGTTGTATGTTGTGGGGAATAGTGGCAGTTCGGTTGATTTTCCCATTTTCTGTTGAAAGTGCTTTCAGCTTACAGCCCAGTGCCGAGCCCATCAAGTCCAGCACGATTGTTGAGGGGCAGGTATTAAACTATAGACCTTCGGTTAACAGCGGTCTGCCTGCGATAGATGACGCGGTGAACCCGGCATTGTTTGAGATGTTTGATTACCCGCCGATGCGCAGTGTCGCACCTTTGCAGATTGTTACCGCTGTTGCGGTAAATGTTTGGCTGTTGGGAATGATTTTGCTTGTTTTGTTTGCGGCCATCAGTGTGTTGCGCCTGCGCTTTCAGGTTCGAGAGTCGGTGCGTCATACGGCAAACATTTTCCTATGTGACCGGGTGCAATCCCCTTTTATTTTAGGAAGCATCAGGCCGAGGGTGTACCTGCCGTCCAGCCTTTCTCAAGAGGAAATGGAGTATGTCATTGCCCATGAGAAAGCACATTTACGCAGAAAGGATCACTGGTGGAAGCCGATAGGGTACCTGCTTTTGTGCGTATATTGGTTCCAGCCGCTTTGTTGGCTGGCATATATTTTGCTGTGCAAAGACATAGAATTAGCATGTGACGAAAAAGTGATTCGCCAAATGAGTATGGAAGACAAAAAAGAGTACTCACGGGTACTGTTGTCCTGCGCGACGCAAAGGCACCTGGTGGTAACTTGCCCTTTGGCGTTCGGTGAAGTGGGGGTAAAGGAAAGGGTGAAAACGGTTTTAAATTATAAAAAGCCTGCGTTTTGGATTACGGTAGCGGCCATTGTGCTCTGTGTGGTGGTGGCGGTCTGTTTTTTGACCACTCCGGAAGAAAGTTCGGAGAAAGACGCCTGGGTGGACGAATGGAATGCTGATGCTACCGATGCAGAAGGAGCGGAAGGAACCGGTGCGTGGGTGACCGAAGAAATCCACCTAGAAAAACGGGATGTGACCCACGATGGTGTGGAGGATTTTATTGTCACTTCCATGAAATACGACCCGTCCATCATTAATCCGAATCTGCCATTGAAAGAGAAAATTGCACAGCAAATCAGGTACGACGTGGTGAACGTAGCGATATATGACGGACAGGGAAGTTCCGATGAGTATAATGAGGAACAATTTCTTTGGTCACAGGATTATTCCTGGGTGCATGTGGGGAATGGTCAGGTAAGCGTCGTGCAGGCGGATGGCAAAGACTATCTGCTCACCAGTAATCTTTGGGCAGGACAGGGAACTGCAAGATGGAATTATGAAGTTTTCTCGTTAAATTCTCTGGGTGAAAAAAATGTTGTGGAACAGCAGTCCATTGAATTTGATATAAATACAGAGGATGCTAGTGGAGAGCGCAGGACATTTAGAGAGTCCATAAACAAGTATATCAATGATGGCACCCTGATTGTAGCCTGTGATGTGGATCAGGATGTCGAGAATCAGTTTGTCAGTACCGATGAGGAAACATATGTACCGCTGGATTATTATGGTCAGGCACTTGTGAAGTTTGATGTATTGGAAGAAAACGAAACATCAGCAGAAGGATTTGTTACAATAGATGTCTCTAAGATTGCGGAAATTGAGATAACAAACGGCAATACCGGTGTGCGGAAGAAACTTACACCGAAAGAGCAGTATTCGCAGGAGTATTATAACTATAATGACTTGGTAAAACTGTATCGCCAGTTGGGACTTACCTCGCAATATGAGCCTAATTCCAGGGTTGGATATCAGTACTGTATGTGGTTGAAGGATGCAGAAGGCAGTGTTTTGCAGACGGTTACTCCATACAAGGATGGGTTGACGGTGGATGGAATCTTCTACCAATACGATGATACGGATGAAAATGCAGCGGCATCTTTGCGGCTGATGGAATTTATGGAGTACATTTTTCAGCAGGATATATGTTCTTTACCGAAGGCACCTGACTATCTGTGGCCTACTGCCAGTCAAACGGTATCTACCACTTTTGGGGAGCACGAAAATGGTGTTACGACGGAGCATATAAACATTGCCGGAGCGGAAGGAGATGATGTGATTGCCATAGCAGACGGCAAAATTCTGGAAACAGGCTACGAGTCAACGGTGGGTAGTTATATTATCTTGGATTTGGGAAATGGAGTGCATGCAAAATATGGGCATTTAGAGAAAGTAATCGCGTACAAGGGGATGGAAGTGTCTCAAGGTCAAATGATTGGAATACTGGGTAAAACAGGCATGGCTACGGGACCTAATTTACTATTTGCTATTTATGTGAACGGGACTGCAGTGGATCCTTTGACTTATGAAGGCGGAATTGATGGAAATTGTGTTTTGGTGTTAACTGACCCGAATTGGGGCATCAAGCTAGCGGCAGAGAATGTTACATCAACCGGTGTAACAATCCACTGTGCCCAATCCGGCGGGGAGCCAACCGGCGAGTTGCGGACGGGAAGTTATTATGTGATTGAAAAATACGTAGAAGGAGTCTGGGAAAAAGTAGAATACTTGCCCCATGAACATGAGATTGCTTGGACCGCCGAGGCATGGACAATTCCCAAGGATGAAGTACGCCAATGGGAAGTGAATTGGGAATGGTTATATGGGGAACTCCAGAAAGGTCGATACAGAATAGGTAAGGAAATTATGGATTTTAGAGGTACCGGCGATTATGATCAAGCGCTGCATTATGCGGAGTTTGAGATAAAGAATTAAATAGTTCAATCCGGACAGAACGGTTGTGACACTGCCGTTTGTGAAAAAAGTCGCGAAAAAAAGTGACATTAAAAAAGTGACAGTAAAAAGTGACAGTAAAATAGTGACGGTAAAAACACAAGCACACTATGATTTGATTCTTTCATATATGAAGGATGATGTGTGGTATAAAGCAAGTGAATTGGTAGAAGTTTTGGGAGTTAGAGAAACGAGAACAAAAGCGTTGCTTAGAACACTTGTCGAAGAAGGCATGCTTATAGACAATGGCATGATTAAAGGACGTAAATACAAAAGAAAACAGAGATAACAATTAATACGGAAGGCATAGAATCAAAGAACCACAAGAATAGTTCACAAGAGACTATTTCTTGTGGTTTTTTTGTGCCCAATGTGGTACACTATAACCAATTATTACCGATCCCTTAGGGATGGAAAAAGAGAATAAATTATGGGAGGAGATGGCATTTGTGAAAAAGATATTTCCTGCTATTTTACTTATTATAAGTTTGATGTTAACAGGTTGTGGTTTGGGCCAGGGACGACAGAATGAGCCGGCCCCCATATTGAACGAATATTTGACCCATTTGGATTTTTTGGCAACCCCGGTGCGTGAATACGGTGAAGGTACGGCGGTGGTGCAAATGGAAAAACATCTGATGGTGCGTATTATGTATCCGGAAGGTGAAATTCAGACGTTGAATGAAGAAATGGAATCTTGGATACAGGAAACAATTGCCTATTACGAGGAGGATTCCGGAACTGTTCCGGAGGGACAGGAAAATGCGGAATTGACGGCTGACTATAACAGTTATTTGGTGGATGATCAATGGGTAAGTGTAGAGATACGAGGTATCTATGAGAAACCTTTTAATGCCCATCCTGAGGATATTGTGATCACTTTCCATGCGAACTTGCTCACCGGTCAGTTGGTTAGCTTAGACGAGGTCCTACTGCCAGGCGGAAGAGAGCGCCTGCAAGAATTGGTGATTGAAGATGCGGGCATAGAGCCTGAAGTGGTGGACGAGTATCTGTTGGACAACTGGAAACTGACAGCTGATGGCATTGAGATTATTCTGGAGCGCGGCGCTTATTTGCCTATGTCTGCAGGAACCGTTACATTGCCGTACACCTATGATGATTTGGAAGACATCCTTTCGTTAGAGGACGGGCAGAACGCTGGTCATGAAAATCCTTCAACGGACGAAGGGCAGGATTCCTTGTCGGGTGACCCCGATGGAAGTGACGTGGCAGATGACACGGCAGAGGGGACGAAAGATGGAAGCGTAGAGGACAACACCCATAGGCAACAGTCTAAATTGCCCGGGATGGAAAACAGTGAAAAAGATGGAGCATCTGCCCAGGACGGAAACGCCTCTAATGGACACGGTGAAGTGTCTAAATCGCGCATTGCTCTGACCTTTGACGATGGCCCCAGTAAATATACGGACCGATTGTTGGACGCCTTTGCAACCCACGGAGGCAAGGGAACATTTTTTGTGGTGGGTAACTTGGTGGACACCCGCGTGGACACTCTGAAACGAATGGTGAGTGAAGGTCATCAGGTGGCAGGACACAGTTGGGATCACAGACAGTTGACCAAGTTAAACAGACAGGATGTGACAAATCAAATTATGAATACTCGCGCCAAGATTTACGATGTGACCGGCGTGGATGCAACCACCATAAGACCACCCTATGGCTCATATAATGATGAGGTCAAGGCGGTTTGTGTGGAAGTGGGTGTGGCCATGATTAACTGGTCCGTAGATACTTTGGATTGGAAGACGAAGAATGCAGACATGGTCTATGATGTGATTATGTCGGAGGCAAAGGATGGTGCCATTATCCTGTGCCACGACTTATATGGTTCCACGGTGGAAGCAATGGAACGGGCCATTCCGGATTTGCTGGCAGCAGGCTATGAACTGGTGACTGTGGCCGAACTTTTAACCGGAGATGGACAGGTCATTGAAGCAGGAAATGTGTATAACCGAAGATAAAAAACAATTGAGAAAGTACGTATTGCGAAATATAGCAATGTTATAAAAATTCCTTAATAACCGGAGAATTTAATATGAGAATGAACAAGAAAAATGGTACGGTATCCAAACTGCTGGTTGGTTTGGCGGTGACCGTTGCCTTGGGATTTGGCGCCACCCGAACGCCGGAGGATGGGCAAGAGACAGTTGTGCTGGAGAACTCGTTAGTAGCTGAAACGATAGAGAACAGTGCACAGGCTGAAACAGGAAATCAAGATGCATCGGCAGTAGAGAGTCCATCCACATCAGACGCCCCCATATCCGAAATGGAAATCCATTTTATCGACGTGGAGCAGGGGGACGCCACTTTAATCAAAGTGGACGACCACTATATGCTCATCGACGCAGGCGACAATAGCATGGGTACCAAGGTTCAATTATATTTGACCAAGCAGGGTGTGAAAAAATTGGACTATCTGATCTTGACCCACACCGACGCAGACCACATCGGCGGCGCGGATGTGGTGGTAACAAAATTTGATATTGACACCATCTTCATGGGGGATTATAAAAAGGATAATAAGACTTACAATGAACTGATAGAAGCGATGAAGTACAAATCCCTGACGCACTCTATCCCCGAGGTGGGAGCGCAGTATCAACTGGGGGATGCCACCTTTACCATTTTGGGACCCAAGGAAGTTTATGACGACCCCAATAACACCAGCATTGCGTTGAAACTGACCCATGGTGAAAACACCTTCCTGTTCAGTGGCGATGCAGAAGCGGAGGCGGAGGCAGACATTCTGGACACGGGATTGGATTTGGATGTGGATGTGTATCATGCGGGACATCACGGAAGCAGTACATCTTCCACCACAGAATTTTTGGACGCCATGACACCGGAGTATGCGGTGATTAGCTGTAAGGAAGGAAATAGCTATGGTCACCCTCATGCGGAGACACTGATCAATTTCCGAGCCAAAGGAATACAGGTGTTCCGTACAGACGAACAGGGTAGTGTGGTGGCCTTCAGCGATGGAGAAAACATTACTTGGAACTGCGCACCCAGCGACAGCTGGCAGGCGGGTGAGCGAGGACAGTAATCATATTGAAACGGGCGAAAACGAGGACGGCAATGCAGCCGGTTCCGACGGAAGAGAGAGGTAAATAATGAAATTAATTTCATGGAATGTAAACGGATTAAGAGCATGTATGCAGAAAGGATTTCTGGATTTCTTCAACGAAGCAGATGCTGACATTTTCTGCCTGCAGGAAACCAAGATGCAGGAGGGACAGTTGGATTTGGAATTGCCCGGATATCATCAGTATTGGAATTATGCGGAGAAAAAGGGATACTCCGGCACGGCACTTTTCGCCAAGCAGGAGCCCATAAGTGTGACCTACGGTATTGGTGTGGAGGAACACGACCATGAAGGCAGAGTGATTACGGCGGAATTTGAAGACTACTATGTGGTCACCGTGTATGTGCCCAATTCCCAGAGAGAGTTGGCGCGTCTGGACTATCGGTGTCAGTGGGAGGCAGCATTCCTGAATTATATTTTGACCTTGGAAGAGAAAAAGCCCGTCATCTACTGCGGCGACTTGAATGTGGCACATCAGGAGATCGACCTGAAAAATCCCAGGACCAATCATCAAAATGCAGGATTTACAGATGAAGAAAGGGCATGCTTTACACAGGTGCTGGAGAGTGGTTATATCGATACCTTCCGTCATTTTTATCCGGATGTGGAGAATGTATATTCCTGGTGGTCCTATATGTTCCAGGCCAGAAGCAAGAATGTGGGCTGGCGTATTGACTACTTTGTGGCTTCCCGCAAGTTAGAACAGAGACTGAGAGATGCGAAGATCCATACAGACATTCTTGGCTCCGATCATTGTCCTGTAGAATTGACGCTTGAATAGATAACGATACAATAAGAGGTAATTGTATATGAAAATCCTACTAGAAAATGTGACAAAAATATTTCCCGGCCGCGGCAAAGGTGCTAAGGAAGTACGCGCCGTGGATAATTTTAATTTTGAAATCCCTGATGGAAAACTGATTGGTTTGTTGGGACCTTCCGGTTGTGGTAAGAGTACCACGTTAAATTTATTGTCCGGACTCCTTCAGCCCACGGAGGGCAAAATTTTCTTCGGTGAGGACGAAGTGACAAACCTGCCTGCAGAACACAGAGGCGTGGGATTGGTATTCCAAAATTATGCGCTGTATCCTCATTTGACGGTATTACAGAATATTACCTTCCCCCTGGAAAACCTGAAAGGGGATGCCAAACTCACCAAAGAAGAACGTGTGAAAAGAGCTACAGAAGCGGCGAAACTGGTACAGATAGAAAATCTGATGGACAGAAAACCCGGAGAACTTTCCGGCGGACAGCAGCAGCGTGTGGCCATCGCCAGAGCATTGGTCAAGATGACTAAGGTACTTTTGCTGGACGAGCCCTTATCTAACTTGGACGCCAGACTTCGTTTGCAGACCAGAGAGGAAATTCGCCGTATCCAGAAGGAAACGGGAATCACCACCATCTTTGTTACCCATGACCAGGAGGAGGCTATGAGCATCTCCGATATGATCGTGGTGATGAAGGATGGTTTGGTACATCAGATTGGCAAGCCTCAGGAAGTGTATGACAATCCTACCAACCTTTTCGTGGCAAAGTTTTTAGGCACTCCCCCCATCAATGTGTTCGCCGGCAAAATCGAGGACGGTGCGCTCTATGTGGGCGAGGACAAATTGTTTGATGTCAGTGTAGATGTAAAACCGGGAGATGTGTATGTAGGCATCCGCCCCGAAGGTTTTGTGCTTCAGGCGGACGGACCCTTGCACTGTAGTTTATCTCGCGTGGAAGTGATGGGAAGAGATATGAGTGTGGTGGCAGGCCATCCTGCATTTTTGGATGCGTCCATCCGTGCCATCATTGCATCAGAAAACCTGGCAGAGATTTCCGGTGACGCTGTGAATTTTGATGTGAAGCCCGGCAAGGTTTTAGTATTTGACAAGGAAACGGAAGAACGGATTCTCATCTAAGTAGCGGAAAGGTAGGACAATAGTTTGGAAAAGAATAACTTAAAAGCATGGTTATACCTTTTGCCTGCCATTTTGTTTTTGGGTATTTTTATGGTGTATCCCCTCATTGATGTTTTTGTTTACTCCTTTGAGGAGGGGTATAACTCCGCCTCCCAGACATTCTTTGGCATTGGTACATACAATTATTCTTATGTGCTGCGGGACCCTTATTTCCTGCAGGCATTGAAAAATACATTTATTTTGGTGATTATCACCGTGCCCCTTTCCACAGGCATAGCCCTGTTGATTTCATTGGGCTTAAGTTCGATTAAAAAAGTGCGGGAATGGTATCAGACCATCTTTTTCCTGCCCTATGTGACCAACACTTTGGCGGTGGGATTGGTGTTCATGATTCTGTTTAAGAAAACACCCTATTCGGATGGTTTGATGAACCTATTGTTGAGTCTGTTTGGGGTGAGCCCCATTGATTTTATGGATGGTCCTTACTGGGCGAAAATGGTTGTGCTGTGTTTCTACACCGTGTGGGTGGTGATGCCCTTTAAAATACTGATTCTCACAAGTGCCCTGGCGTCTGT
The DNA here is from genome assembly GCA_904501885.1 of uncultured Acetatifactor sp. Taxonomy (GTDB): domain Bacteria; phylum Bacillota; class Clostridia; order Lachnospirales; family Lachnospiraceae; genus Acetatifactor. The sequence continues at coordinate 16,824 of CAJGCP010000003.1, forward strand.
GAATGAAGATTATTACAAGGCGGCAAAAGTGGATGGCACTTCGGCGTTCCGTACCTTCAGACGGATTACCCTGCCCATGATTTCCCCCATGCTGTTTTATTTGATCATTACAGGATTCATCGGTGCATTCAAGGCCTACAGCGATGCGGTGGCATTGTTCGGCACCAACTTAAATGCGGCGGAGATGAACACCATTGTGGGATATATCTACGATATGCTCTACGGCAACAGCGGCGGTTACCCGTCCTATGCTTCCGCAGCAGCCATCATTCTCTTTGTGATTGTGCTGACCATCACCTGCATCAACCTGTTGCTGAGCAAAAAATACGTGCATTATTAAACCCGGAAAGGGAAAGGTTTTGAAGATGAAATCTTTGACTGATTATGAAAAAATAGGGAGAAGCAAAAAGCGCCGCCAAGCGGCGGGCAAAACAGTGACCTATGTGCTTTTGAGCATTTGGGCATTGATTGTGCTGTTCCCCTTTTATTGGATGATTCTATGCTCTGTGAAAAGCTATAGCGCATACAACTCCGAATACATCCCCAAGTTTTTTACTTTGAGTCCCACGTTCCAAAACTATGTGGACGCTTTTACAGCGGTACCCTTGGCCAAGTATTTTGCAAATACAATTATCTTCACCCTGGCAACTACTGCAATTATGTTGGTGGTGATCGTGCTGGCGGCTTTCGCCTTTGCAAGACTGGAGTTCAAGGGAAAGAATCTGCTGTTCACCTTGTTTTTGGCGTTGATGATGATTCCCAACGAATTGGTGATTATCACCAACTTCGTGACCATCACCAATTGGGATATGCGCAACACCTTTATGGGATTGATTCTGCCCTCCGTGACATCGGTGTTCTATATTTATCTGTTGAAGGAAAACTTCGAGCAGGTGCCGGAGGAATTGTACAAGGCGGCCAAGGTGGATGGCACTTCGGATTTGAAGTACCTGTGCAAGGTACTTTTGCCCATCTGCAAGCCTACCGTGACCACCATTACTATTTTGAAAGTGATTGAGTGCTGGAATTCCTATGTATGGCCCAGATTAATTACGGACGATGAAAATTATTTTCTGGTGTCCAATGGAATTCAGGAAATCAGAGAAAACGGCTTCGGCCGTGAAAACATTCCTGCTATGATGGCAGCAGTGGTGGTCATCTCTGTGCCTTTGATTATTCTCTTTTTAATCTTCCATAAGAAGATTATGGAGGGCGTGTCGAGAGGAGGTACCAAGGGATGAAAAAGTTTTGGAAACTTCTTTTGCCTACCCTATGCCTGACACTTGCCCTGACGGGCTGCCACGGACAGAAGGCGGGCAAAGCCTTTGAAATGCCGGAGAGTTTTGACACTTCGAAGGAGGTAGAGATTACCTTCTGGGCCAAGAACGATACCAACGTGACTCAGACCAGAATCTATGAAAAGGCAATTGCGGATTTTCAGGCGTTGTACCCCAATGTGAAAATCAACCTGCGCCTGTACACGGACTACGGACGTATCTACAATGATGTAATCACCAATATCACCACGGGAACTACACCCAATGTGTGTATCACCTACCCGGACCACATTGCTACCTATATCACCGGGCAGAATACGGTGGTGCCGCTGGATGCCTTGTTTGCGGATGCAAAGTACGGCTTGGGCGGTACGGAACTAAAATTCGATGGGCCTACGCAAGAGGAGATTATCCCGAAGTTTTTAGCGGAATGCGTCATCGATGAAAAGCATTATGCGATGCCCTATATGCGTTCCACGGAAGCTTGCTATATCAATAAGGACTATGTGGAAAAACTAGGGTACGAGATCCCTGATGTGCTGACATGGGACTATATTTGGGAGGTAGCAGACGCTGCGGCGGCAACGGATGAAGAAGGAAACTACCTGCTGAACGGACAGAAGGTGCTGATTCCTTTTATTTACAAGTCCACCGACAATATGATGATTCAGATGTTGCGCCAAAGAGGGGCGGGATATTCTACCCCCGATGGCGGCATAGAGATTTTCAACGATACCACCAGGGAATTGCTTTACACCGTGGCGGACCATGTGAGCAAGGGTGCCTTTTCTACCTTTAAGATTTCCAGTTACCCCGCCAACTTCCTGAATGCAGGGCAGTGCGTATTTGCCATTGATTCCACTGCAGGTGCTACCTGGATGGGTTCCGATGCTCCTTTGTCGGATATCGCAGAGGATAAGATTGTGCAGTTTGAGACAGTAGTTCGTCCCATTCCTCAATTTACGCCGGAACAGCCGGTGATGATTTCTCAGGGACCTTCGGTGTGTATCTTTGACAAGGCAGACCCCCAGGAGGTGTTGGCATCTTGGTTATTTGCACAGTTCTTATTGACGGATGATGTGCAGATTGCATATGCCCAGACGGAAGGGTATGTACCGGTCACCAGCAAGGCGCGGGAGACAGAAAGTTATCAGAATTATCTGGCGGCAGCAGGTACTGATAAGGAGCTGCATTATGATGTAAAGATGGAAGCCACCAAATTACTTTTGGAAAACACGGAGAACACCTTCGTGACGCCGGTATTTAACGGCTCGGCTTCTCTGCGAGACGCGGCGGGACAGATGATTGAGAACACCACCAAGGCCATTCGTAGAAAGCAAACCGTGGACGAGGCGTTCATGGAGAAACTCTATACAGATGTGGAAACCCTGTACCGATTGGACCAGTTGGGAGAGAACGGTGTAACTGCCGGAAAACAGGAACTGGGTCCCCTGCCGGATGGGGCCGTAGCACTTTTGTGCACATTGACGATAATCTGGTTGTTGATGATAATATATGTGATAAAAAAAGCATTGATTTCTAAGAAAAATGAGTTATAATGGAACTGTTAATTTTCAAGAGGTGGCACCTACCCCATGGGCCACAAAATACAAGGAGGAAAATTAGGATGAAGAAGTTAGTAGCATTGATGGCAGTTCTTGCACTTTCTGTTAGCATGATCGGTTGTGGTGCAGCAGAGGTTGAGAGCGAAGTGGCAGAGAGCAGCGTAGCTGTAAGCGAAGTTGTAGAGAGCGAAGCAGTAGACGCTCCTGCATTTGAGGAAGCAAAGTCTGAAGGCGTTATGACCTATGCAGAGTATGTAGCAGCACCTTTGGATAGCGAAGTAGTAATTGAGACTTATGTACAGGCTAAGCAGTCTTGGTGGGACAACAAGGGTACCTTCTATACCCAGGACGCAGAAGGTGCATACTTCCTGTATGAAATGGCTTGTACCGAAGAAGAGTACAATCAGTTGGTTCCCGGTACCAAGATTAAAGTAACCGGTTACAAGGCTGAGTGGTCCGGTGAAGTTGAAATCATCGACGCAACCTATGAAATCATGGACGACAATACTTATGTAGCAGAAGCTAAGGATATCACAGCTTCATTGCAGGCTGATGATCTGATCAAATATCAGAACATCTTTGCAGCATTCAAGGGCATGGTAATCGAGCCTTCCTTCAATGCTGACGGCGAAGAGGTTCCTTTCCTTTACAAATGGGATGGTTCCGGTCAGGACGGCGACGATTTGTACTTCAATGCTTCTATCAATGAGCAGCCTTTCAACTTCTGTGTTGAGTCTTATCTGACCGGCGCAGGTACCGATGTTTACGAAGCAGTAAAGGCTTTGGAAATCGGACAGACTGTTGATATGGAAGGTTTCTTGTACTGGTACGAAGGACCTAACGCTCACATCACTGCAGTTAGCGTTGTTGAATAATTGAAAATAGTGAGTGAATGATGAAAGGCAAATGTGGGAAACTGCATTTGCCTTTTTGTTTGTCTGCCAATCGTCGGAAAAATATTCGGCCAATCGTTGGGAAAATATTGCCAATAGCGGGAAACAGTGCTATACTGATATCGCCAAACTAACTTAAAAATGTGTGAAATTGGGTGTATTTTTCTATTTATGGGAGAACTACGCTTTTTTGTGTATGCAGTGGATGAATTTGATAAAAACGCAAATTCTATCACTGTGTATACGGGTACGCCCCATTTCACATGAGTTAGTTTGGCGACTATCGGAGTTTGCGTTTTTTATGCGATCACTTCGGTGGTCGCATTTTTTATTTATAAAACGGTTGCAATATCAATGAACGATAGAGGTGAAACACTTGATTATAAAGCATAATTTGCTGAAAAAACAAAAAGCAAGAAAAACGTCCTCGCTGGTGGATATAGATATATATCATTGGGCGGAGGAACTCTACGACGAACTGGAGAAACAGGGTGTGATTCAGCGCATGAAGGATACTAACCAATTAGGGGTTATCCGGGTGGCGAAGCATCTGACAAAGAGCCGGTACGACTACATGCTTTTGCAGTTGTATTTTCACCAACTGATACGTAAAGATACCGCACTACAGTCTTCTCTGGAATATACCTACGGGAGTTATGTCAGGGCATCTGAGTTTCATCGTGAACTGGATTATATAGACAAACAGAAAATAACGGTTGGTGATTTACTTCAAATACTAACCATTTCATACAATATAGGACATTTTTATAACACCTTTGTATCCTCGAAGGCGGCAGTCACGTTCGCCGGAATAAATCCGGATTTCAAGCGGACGATAGTAGAGTCCTTTGACAGAACGGACGGACAAAGTCTGGCGCAACATATACTGGAAGAAAAGAGTTATCTGCGCTACCATTTGCTGAATTCGCTGTTTATTTTAGAACGCTGTGACCAAAGTAAGACTTCCGTTCGACTGGCACAGGATTTGATTTATACATATGTAAATGAGAAGAGCCTGGCCCCTGATAGCAAACTTCGTTATGTGTTGAGGCTATATAGAAATGTTCGCAACATTGCATTTCTATCCTATGACTTTCAAATCGCACCGACGCCGATTACCATCGACTTGTGCGATTCACAATCTATTTTGCTGTTGTTTCATGAATTGTTATCCATATACAACGATAACAGCTCCACGAGGCGGTTGCTGAATTCCATGAACAAGCTTCTTAATGATACGGTATATAACGAGGAATCTAACACCATTTGTTATCAAATGATCACGGATAGAATGGTGAGCGAACTAAGACAGGTTTCCACGTGGGATAAAGATATCTACTACTCGATGATGGGAAGCAAGGAAAGCATCTTTAACCGTGATTATGCTCAAAGCAGAAGATATGTATCGGAGGGATTTCTAAAGTTAACATTCCGGAAAGAACACAGGGAGATTTCTCGGGCACTGTTTTCCAGATTGAATCACATGCAGTATGTTCGCGTGGGATACTATGACCGCAATAGCGGGGAGCAGACGATTGTAGTATCGCTGAGCAATCAGTGCAAGAAAAAAACACAGGTTGCCTTTCGAGTGTTAGGAGTTGTTACGAACCTATTGCGTACGGTTCCGGACATTATGAATAATGACCCTCGGTATTTATTGACAACGAAGTTTTACCTGTTTTATCTATGCGGTCAACGACAGATACACATTAAGCCGACCGTTAGTTCGCAGAATTGCGTGCTATGCACTAAGGGTAAGTCTCAACGGATTCTGTCAATCAATAAAGTGCTCAGGGAAAACGAGGGCGACGAAGACCAGATTCACGAGGTGGAGCACTTGCGTTGGGTACTGCAAAAAGATACGAAAAATGATGTATGCATCACCCTTCCGTCCAGTATTTTGGTTTGTGGGAATGGCAATGAAGACAAAACCTTTTGCGAGTTTGACGGCATGATTATCTATCCAAACAGGACGTCTAACCAGACTGTTTTCTTGGAAGCCAAAAACACCAAGGTAAAACCCACATATGGAAAGAAATGTCTGATAGACAAACTGCGGAAATTGAACATCCAATTTGAGGAAGAAGATATAGAAATAAATAAAAAAGACGCAATGCTTTTCTGGTCTGTGTAGAGAAGAATGCGAGAAAATTTCTGAAGGAATGAATTATGAGATTTATAAAATGTTTACTGTTTACAATAGCAATAATGCTGTTACCTATCTGTGATGTGGAGGCAGCCACATGGGGAGATTTTGAATACGAAGTTACGGGAGATTGTACAGCAGAAATCACAAATTATACCGGCTCAGGAGGTAGGGTAGTTATACCCAATTATATACAGGGATGCTCTGTGACCAGCATAGGGTATCAAGCATTTATGTATAGATACGGCATAACCAGTATAGTAATCCCGGACAGTGTGACCAGCATAGGGGATTATGCATTTTATGGATGTAACGGGTTAACCAGTATAGACATGAATGATGTGACCAGTATAGGGGAATGGGCATTCTATAAATGCAGCAACTTAACCAGAATAGTAATCCCGAATAGTGTGACCAGCATAGGAAAAAATGCATTTTATGAGTGTAACAAGTTAACCAGTATAGTAATCCCGAATAGTGTGACCAGTATAGGGGAAAAGGCATTCTATAAATGCAGCAACTTAACCAGAATAGTAATCTCGAACAAATTGACCAGCATAGGGAATTATGTATTTTCTGATTGTTACAGCTTAACCAGTATAGCAATCCCGAACAGTGTGAAAAGCATAGGGAATTATGCATTTTCTAGTTGTTCCCGCTTAGCCAATATAGTAATCCCGAACAGTGTGAATAGCATAGGGAATTATGCATTTTCTAAATGTTACAACTTAACCAGTATAGAAATCCCGGCTAGTGTGACCAGAATAGGAAACTATACATTTTTTAGTAGCGACTTAACCAGAATAGTAATCCCGAATAGTGTGACCAGCATAGGGATTGGTGCATTTAAGTACTGCACAGAACTTACTATATGGGGAGAAACGGGTAGTTATGCAGAGAGATACGCAAACACAAATGAGATTCCTTTTGGTGTTCTTTCTCACGAGGATTCGACACCATCCCCCACGGCGCCTCCGACGGCAACCCCAGCGAAGCCCACAGCAATGCCGAAAGTGGTTTATAGCGCTGTTTTGGATTACCCTACGCTTGAGACGACCGATAAAAGTCAGACAATCGTTATGACAGTGAAGGCGAGTGAACCTATAACCATAGATGGCATCAGTTTTACAACTATTTGGGATAAGAGGCTTGTACTCACAAAAATTGAAGGTAGTCCTAGAATTGGAGCATATCATAATGTAGCAACCGACTTGAATACGGGTCTTGCAGGATGGACGTCGGACGACGCAGAGAATGTGGAGAACGTAACTGATTTTGCAGTAATTACTTTTACAGTCCCGGCTAACATGGCACCAGGGACGTACACCCTTGGCGTTGAGGATCTGGAGTTTACCAAGGATTATGGCGCGGTGTGGGAGCAAGGAGCCTCTGCGTATACCACACTGACTATTGTTGAAAAAACAAGTGCAACGCCTAAGCCAACAGCGACACCGGCACCCACAGCGAAGCCCACGGCAACGCCTAAGCCTACAGCGACACCGAGTCCTACAACGAAGCCCACGGCAACGCCTAAGCCAACAGCAACACCGGCACCCACACCAATGCCTACAACGAGACCTGTGGGAACGCCGATGCCATCTATTGTACCGGTGGCACCTTCTCAAACCACGACAATTGATGGTAAGGTATATTATGAGATTTCTTCTGCAGAAGAACTTGCGTACTTATCTCAGGCGAGTGGAGATTGGTTAAAGAACAACTATGTGCTGACAGAGGATATTGTGTTAAATGATGTCGACCTGTCGTGTGGCAGAGATGGTGTATTACCCTTTGATACATCGGTGCTTTGGAAATGGACACCAATTGATGGACTGACGGGCACTTTTGATGGAGGCGGACACACAATATCAGGATTATATGTTGATACTACATCAAGTGCGGGTCTATTCAGTAAGGCCACTAGGGTAAATAATCTAAACGTAAACAATGCTTATGTTAAAGGCGCCTGGTCTGTGGGAGGCATCTGTGTAGATGTATTCTACATGAATAACTGCACGTTTGATGGTTATGTGTATGGGGGAAGTGAAGTTGGTGGAATTGCTGGTTCCTGCGACTATATATATAACTGTACGAACCGAGGTACTGTAATTGCTGAACCAGATGAAGCAACCTATGTTGGTGGTATTGCTGGTTACGGGGGTGAAACAGTGAAGGACTGTGTCAATTTTGGTTATGTATGTGGTGATCATTACAGAGGCGGAATTTGTGGTGATGGTTCAATTGGAGAAATTATAAATTGTTATAATCTTGCGAATGTGGATGCTGATCCCATCTTATTTAAGTTGGCCGATTCAGACGTCGAAAGTTGCTATTATCTAAAAACACCTGAAATCAATAGCGGTGCCACTCAGTATGACCATGGAACAGCAAAAGATCTCTCATTCTTCTGCTTGATTGGGGAAGAAACATTGAATATCGCCGGTCATAGTTACGCTAATACATATGACTTGAAATGTGAAATGTGCAACGCGGATAGAGTACTAAAAGAGATTTCAATCAATACGTTGCCCACAAAGAGGACCTACAAGCAGTATTCGGATGAACTGAGTGTTCAGGGCGGAAGATTGAGTATTGTATTCGATGATGATACGACTAAGACAATCGACATGACTGTTGATATGATTTCAGGTTTTGATAACACAAAGACCGGTACACAGACATTGACGGTTACATGTGGTTGGAACACAGTGGAATACGATGTGACCGTGCAGGCATCGGCAACGCCTGCGCCTACTGCGGAGCCTACGGCAACACCGTTGCCCACAGCGACTCCCTGGCCTACAGCAGAGCCCACAGCAACACCGGAACCAACCGCAACCCCCATCCCTGACATCAGTTCCGAACTGGAAATCAGTAACAATACTGGTTCAGAATCTGCCCATGCAACTATTACAGCACCGGCAGGAGGCTGGGTAGAAGGTGACAACACCTTCACGGTAGAATGTGAGAAACCTTGCTTTGTAGTGGTAAGTTATGATGGCGGTCAGACCTATACGCGTCTAAAAGCGACATCTGCTTCAGAGGGCTATCGTTTCACAGCCGAAGACATGACGGCAGATACAATCCTAGCGGTTGGGTATGTGGGTGATGTCAATGGCGATGGAGCTGTTACTAACTCCGATGCCACCAGACTGGCAGCGATTTTCTCGAAAAAGGCATCTGCCTCCAACGCGTTGATGGCATTAACATGCGATGTAAATAATGATACAGAACTTACAAACTCTGATATTACGATTCTGCGTGCCGCATATGCCGGCAAGAGACAATTGAATTGGTAAAGTAAAACTAAAACTGCTCACCTTTGATATTTAACCTGTCTACTTGACAAGGGTCATATCAAAAGGGTGGGCAGTTTTTTGATTTCGCCATTCGTCGGAAAAATTTACCGCCAATCGTCGGAAAAATCATTCTATTTCTTTATCCTCATACTCCATCAAATCTTCCATCCGACACCCTAAAGCTTTGGACAATGCCAAGAGGGTAGCACCGGCGGCTTTGTTAATGTCCTTGGCGCGGATTTCATATTGCTGGAGGGTGCGCAGGTTGACACCTACCTTCTCAGCCAGCTCCCGTTGGGAGTATCCGGCGATTTTGCGTTGCGTCTGCAGTCGTGTAGGTGTGGCGTTTCTGCGAATAATCCGGTTCACCACATCTACATATTTATCTTCGGAAGCCTCGTGAAGCGTAGCATATAGTTTCTCGATGTCTTCCATGGAGATGTGCTTTTGAATGTCCTTGAAATTCCTGCCGGTGTACCACTGATAATAGGCCAGGATCCATCCGCACCAGTATTCTTTCGAGTAGTCATATTCCACCCGTGGCTTATGCAACTCAATTTGGAGCCCGGAGCCGGTGAACACATCCATGGCCAGCTCTGTGCCGGAAGTGCCGGACAGATATTTAGGCACCCCTGCGGCAAATTGCTGTGCATATCCTGTGCTTATGAACAATTTCAGGAAGTCATCCATATTTATGCCGCAACTGTTGGTGGCATAGTCCATGGCTTCTCCCAAACTTCGCATGGCGTCATCTAAGTATTCGCTATCGTAAGCGTGGGTCATTGGGTAACACCTCCTCCTGTAAAATATCGCGGATGAACAATCCCCCGATATCGCCCTTGCCTGCCTCCAGCCGATAGGCAGCACGTGCCTCGTCGTCCCTGGCTTTTCTTTTTGCATAATATTCCTTGTTGTCTGCAGTTTCATAGGATAGGAAACTGATTCTTTCAAATGCTGTGGGGCTTTTCAATACAAATTGTTCTCCTAGTTTACCAAGCCGCATGGCGCGGGATAGTTGTGCCAGAGATATCTCATTATTGATAAATGCTCTGGCAAAGGAAAAGTAGGAGTCGTCCGCCCGATATCCGATGATGGCATCATAGGATGTTAAGTCGGGAAGAAAGTGCGCTCGCAACCACTCGGAACCTTGTTTCATGACGGGCGTGGAGATGCGAAATTTACGATATTCCATCAGTAGTGCTAACCAGTGCAGGATTGTATAATCATCGGAAGACAGATTTAATATGGAAAGCCCAGACGTATCTATTTGATATTTGTTGGCGTAACCATCGACATTCTCAGTACACGCCCATTCTTTCGCCAATTCCAAATGTTCTGTACAGTAGAATCCCTGGCCGTAATCATTATAGGACTTGCCCTTGCCGAAAGTAGGGCGTTGCACGATTTCGGGAGAACCGTGATATAGGACTAGATTGCTCATGTATTCACCTCCTGTTTTTAGAGTTATTACGAAATAAGTATACTTCTGTAGAAGTACATTGTCAATTCGATTCAAAAATATTTGTCCTAATACCACGCAAAAATTAAGAAAACGAAAAATGGGAAAATGTTTGTAATTTCGAACATTACCTATTGAATAATTGACGGAATTAAGATATAATTTTGCCATAGATGTGTAAAAGCATCAATCCTAAAAAATAAAGAGGAGGAAAAACGATGAGAAAGATCTTTATGCTCTTAATGAGCGTACTGCTTGTGGCTGGTTTGTGTACAGTACCGGCACAAGTGACTGAAGCAAGTGTAATTGATAATTACATTGTGGATGAGAACTTTGATGCACGTGAAATTGGCACGAGGTCCCATCAGTTATCCGGTGATTACTGGGTTGGTAAATGGGGCTTGAGCTACAATCACGTTCAGGGCGTTGTTGCAGAAAAAGTAACCGGTGATAACTGGTTGGAGATTACTCCTTCCGTAACCGGTGCTACATATTATTTTGATGCGCCCTGGAATATTAATATTGCTGAAGAGAAGCAATTGGCACTCGGAAGTGCAGTAACAGAGGACAAGTACCTGGTATTTGAGGTTGACTTGAAGATTGCAGGTGATGACGCACTGCAGGGTGACGTTGCTATCCGTATGGGTGGTGTGAACAACTACGCAATCACCAACTTCAAGTTGGGTAATGGACGTATGGGACGTCATGTTGACTCCAGTACTGCTACAGGCTTGAGAGAGGATAATAAGAATGCCTATACCCAGGGTGAAACAGGAAGTTTGAAATGGGTACTTGACAGAGAAACCAAGAAATATACCTGGTTCTGGAATGGTGAATTGATAGAGCAGAACATTCGTGCTCAGTTCCCGGAAGAAGCACAGACACCTGCGTTGAAATACATTTATATCTCCCTGCCCAAGCAGACCTTGGCAGAAGGACAGGATAGTGTTGACACCAAGTTGTATATTGATAATGTGAAGTTGTATGCAACCGATGATAATCAGATGCCTACACCTGAACCTACACCTGAACCTACACCTGCGCCTACCTATAATCCTATGTCTGCGGACATCACATTTGATAACTTCGAATTGGGTCATGCATACATCAGATCCTTAAAGGGAGATTATTGGACCGGCGGTTTGGATTGTGGTAACTGGATTGCACACGGTGTGGTTGTATCCAAGAAGGATACCATCGACGCTACCGCGGCAGCAGATGACTACTGCTATGAATTTAAGCCCGATCCTGTTCAGACGCTGAACTTTAGATTTACTTTGGATGCATCCAGAGCATACTCTATGGGTGAAGCAGTTGACGCAGAAAGATACGTTGTTGCAGAGATGGATGTAGCCATCGGCGGTGAAGCATACAAGACCAATGGTTATGGTATCTTCTTCGGCCCTGGTAGCAACGTTTCTACCACCCAGTTGAGATTGTTCAATGACAAGTTGGGACGTATCCATACAGGAAGTTCCGGTAAATACAATGAAGTTGCAGAGTACACTGCAGGTGAGTTCGCTCACTTGACATGGGTACTGGATAGAGAGGCTAAGACCTATTCCTACCTGCTGGATGGTGTGGTAGTAGAAACAGGCATTGCAGATTTGTATAAGTCCGCAACCCAATTCAGCCAGATACACATCCGTGTATATGCAGATGCAGCAGCGGAAGGTGAGGATTACATTGATTCCAGACTGTACTTAGATAACATTAAGATCTACGGTGTGGATGAGAACCCTGTTCCTACTGTTGCACCTACTGCTGAGCCCACTCCTGCACCCACTGCAGAACCTACTCCTGCGCCCACCGAGGCTCCTGTGTTCGAGGGTACTTACATCAATACAGGATTTGAAGAGTTTGCAACCGGCAATATGCTCCATACATTAGTTGGTGATTATTGGAAAGGTGGCATTGGCCTGAGCTACTGCCATAGCAATGGTATCGTAGTTTCCAAGCAGGAGGCATTCGATGCAGATGCAGCAGCAAACGATTACTGCCTGCAGTTCACTCCTACCACAAACCTGGATGAAAGAAATTATGACGTACCTTTCAACATGAATGTTTCTGATGCTACTCTTATTCCTACTCTTGGAGTAGAGGGAGTGGAAGACAGATACGTGATTGTAGAAATGAACGTAGCTGTTAAGGGTGAAGATACCAAGACAAATGGTTATAACATTTGGGTAAATTCACATGACAATATCGGTATCTTGAAACTTCGTCTGTACGATGATTCTATCGTAAGACAGCACAATACCAGTGGTGCTGATGCGTTCACCGAGTCAAGCCGTAGAGCAGTGCCTAAGGGCGAAATGCAGCACATCAAGGTTGTTGTTGATAGAGAGACCAGAGCGGTAACCTATTTCCTGAATGGAGAATTGGTTGAGGAGAATATCAAGGCTCTGTACACTACAAGTTGTAAGCAGGTATGCGGCGTACGTTTCCAGATTTTCAAGGAGACCATCGAAGAAGGTGATACGCTGGATTCCAAGCTGTATGTAGATGATGTAAAGATGTATTTGTCTAATGACAATCAGATGCCCACTCCTGCACCTACCTACAATCCTATGACCTTTGATAATTATCAGGCAGGTCAGGAAGTAGCAGGTACCGCAGGTAACGGTGCACAGTGGACCGCAGCTGCAGCATATGCACCTGCAGGTGTGGTTGTATCCAAGCAGGACGCTGGCTTTAAAGCGGCTGCAGATGACTATTGTTTGGCAATCAATGCAAAAGATATCGAGTTGAGCAAGGAAGGTCAATATACCTTTATCTTGGATGATACAACTACATATGCTTTTGACAGCACAGCAGAAGTTGCAACCAAGAATATCGTTGTGGAGATGGATATCGCAATCTCCGGCGATAAGACCAGTGGTTTTGGTATTCAGATTGGTAATACCCAGGGCAACTTTGCTCGTACTACCGTATTTATGTTGAAGGATGACTTGATTGGTTCTAACTGGTCTAACTCATGGACCAGTGGTATGAGACAGTCAACCACCATAGCAAAAGATCAATTCGTACATTTGAAGTATGTTGTGCCTAACAACTTGCTTAACAATAATGCAAGCTGGTATTTGGATGGTGAGTTGGTTACTTCTGTAGCAACCACACAGGCATATATTCCTGTGAACCCTTCTGCAATATGGGCGCTTCGTTTCTGCTCTATCGCTGAGACTGAGGCAGTTGCAGATGCTACAATGTACATTGATAACATCCAGATTTATCAGGAGGACGCCCCTGCTCCTACAGCATCTCCTGAACCCACTCCTGCACCCACCGCAGAACCTACCGCAGAGCCTACACCCGGCCCTACAGCAGATCCTCTGCCTGCAGGTTACATCATGAACGAGAGCTTCAATGCTCGTCCCGTTGGCACTATGTCCCATCAGATATCCGGTGATTACTGGACCGGTAAATGGGGCTTGAGCTACAATCACAATCAAGGTGTTGTTGTGGCAAAGGAAGGCGCTGACAACTGGTTAGAGCTGACTCCCTCCGTAACCGGTGCTGAACGCTATTATGATTCACCTTGGAATATCAGCATTGCAGAAGAGAAGTGGTTGGCACTTGGAAGTGCAGTGACAGAAGACAAGTACCTGGTATTTGAAGTTGACTTGAAGGTTGCAGGTGACGATGCGCTGCAGGGCGATGTGCTTATACGTATCGCAGGCGATGGTAATTATGCACTGACTAACTTTAAGTTGAGCACAGAGCGCATGGGACGTCATGTTAGTTCTGCGACTGTGACAGGATTGAGAGAGGACCTTAAGAATGCCTATACTCAGGGTGAGGTAGGAAAACTGAAATGGGTTCTCGACAGAGAAAACAAGACTTACACATGGTTCTGGAATGGTGTGTTGGTAGAGGAGAATGTAAAAGCTCAGTTCGGCGGAGAGACAGAGACTCCTGCATTGAAGTACATTTTGATTTCCTTGCCTAAGCAGGAATTGGCAGAAGGTGTTGAAAGTGTTGATACCAAGCTCTATATTGACAATGTGAAGTTGTATGTATCTGATGATAACCAGATACCTACTCCCGCACCCACACCGGAACCCACTCCCGCACCTACTTATACTCCTTATGTAATTGATACAGGATATGAAGAGTATGCGCTGGGAACTATGGCATATAAATTGACCGGTGATTACTGGAAATCCAGCTGGGCACTCAGCTATCACCATAATAGAGCAACAGTCATTGCAAAGAACACCGTATTTGACGGCGCTGATGCAGATGATTATTGTATCGAAATGGGAGTTTCCACTAACTTAGATGTTGATGCAAATAGTGGAGTATCAAGACAATATGACCTGCCTCTGCACATCACTCTCAATGAGGACAGACAGTTCTCTATGGGTAGTGCGGTAGAAAAGGAAAGATATGCTGTTGTAGAACTTGATGTTGCAATCAATGGTGAAGACACTAAGACCACCGGCTACCAGATCCGTATGACCGGTAATGGAAACTATGCAATCACCAACTTCCAGTTGAACGACGATAGTTTGGAGAGATTTGCAAGTTCTGCAGTAAAGAGCAAAGTGGCAGATTACACCAAGGGTGAGTTTGCACATTTGAAGTGGATCCTTGACAGAGAGACTAAGACATATGCTTATTTCTGGAATGGCGAGATGATTGAAGCCGGAATTACAAGTCAGTTCTCCGGTGAAGATCAGACTCCTGCATTCAAGTACATTAGAATCGCAGCAAACAAGGAAACTTTGGAAGAGGGTGCTACCGGCATCGATACTCACTTGTATATCGACAACCTGAAGGTATATGGTACAGATGAGCAGATTATGCCTACGCCGATGCCCACTCCTGAACCTACTCCCGAACCTACAGCAGAGCCCACAGAAGAGCCTACCGTAGAACCTACTGCGGAGCCTACAGCAGAGCCTACTGCAGCACCCAACCCGGGTATTGGTGAGGAGTTGACCATCAATATTAATACCGCCGATGCAGAGGCACCTGCTACTATCACAGCACCCGAAGGTGGCTGGGTAGAGGGTGACAACACCTTCACTGTAGCATGTGAGAAGGCTTGTTTCGTAGCAGTAAGTTACGACGGCGGACAGACTTACACTCGTCTGACTGCAACAACTGCTTCTGAAGGATATAGCTTTACTGCAACGAATATGACTGCAGATACAATTCTGTCAATTGGATATGTAGGTGACGTCAATGGAGATGGAACAGTTTCCAACTCTGATGCCACCAGACTGGCAGCAATTTTCTCAAACAAAACATCTGCGTC
The DNA here is from genome assembly GCA_904501885.1 of uncultured Acetatifactor sp. Classification (GTDB taxonomy): domain Bacteria; phylum Bacillota; class Clostridia; order Lachnospirales; family Lachnospiraceae; genus Acetatifactor. The sequence continues at coordinate 32,726 of CAJGCP010000003.1, forward strand.
CAACGCATTGATGGCATTGACATGCGATGTAAATAATGATACAGAGCTTACAAACTCTGACATTACAACATTGCGCGCTGCATATGCAGGTAAGAGAAAACTGAATTGGTAATATGAAGCGTTAGACCGCTCGCCTTGGAAACAAGGCGGGCGGTTTTTATTTTCCTTAAAACAATACAAAAAAGGATTGCAAATCGTCTTCAAAATAAGTACAATGAACTTAAGTATGCTTTAAAATATATGGAGCGTTGTCCTCAGGGACAAAGAAGGAGTGACTATGAAGGTTGTTATGTTGGGAGCACCCGGTGCCGGTAAGGGTACCCAGGCCAAAATGATTGCAGAGAAATACGGACTTCCCCACATTTCCACGGGAGATATTTTCCGTGCGAATATCAAGGGTGGTACAGCCCTTGGTGTGGAAGCAAAGAAATATATTGACGCAGGTCAGTTGGTTCCCGATGAACTGACTGTGAAGATTTTGCTGGACAGAGTATCCCAGCCCGATTGCGAAAAGGGATATGTGCTGGACGGCTATCCCAGAACCATTCCCCAGGCGGAGGTTTTGGAGAAGGCATTGCAGGAGAGAAACGAGCAGGTGGACTTCGCTATTGATGTGAATGTGGCAGATGAAAATATCGTCAACAGAATGTCCGGCAGAAGAGCTTGCCTGAAATGTGGAGGTACCTATCATCTGGTGCATATTCCGCCCAAGGTAGAGGGGATTTGTGATGCTTGTGGCAGCGAGTTGATATTGCGCGATGATGATAAGCCTGAGACTGTGTTGAAGCGTTTAAATGTATACCATGAGCAGACCCAGCCCCTGATTGATTTTTATCAGGCAAGAGGTGTGCTTCGCACTGTGGATGGTGCAAAGGATAAAAACGAAGTCTTTGCGGATATCGTAGCAATTCTTGGATAAGGATGGCATATAGTTATGGCTATTATCATAAAGAATGAGCAGGAAATCGCATTGATGCGGGAGTCCTGCAGATTGCTTTCCCAAGTGCATAAAGAGATGGAACAATTTGTTCGCCCCGGGATTTCCACCAAGGAAATCGATATTATGTGCGACACCCTGATTCGCAAAATGGGTTGCATTCCCAACTTCAAGAACTATCATGGATATCCTGCCAGTGTGTGCGTGTCCGTGAATGATGAGGTGGTACACGGCATCCCTACCAAGCACCGTGTGTTGCAGGAGGGGGATATTGTCAGCCTGGATATGGGTCTGATTTATAAAGGGTATCATTCCGATGCTGCCAGGACCTTGCCGGTGGGAAAAATTACTTCTGAAGCAAAGCAGCTGATTGAGGTGACGAAGCAGAGCTTCTTCGAAGGTATAAAAATGGCAAAAGAAGGAAATCATCTACATGATATTTCCAATGCCATTGCGGCGTATGTAAAACCCTATGGGTATGGTATTGTCAGAGACCTGGTGGGTCACGGGATCGGCACCAGCCTGCACGAGGATCCTCAGATACCTAATTTTCAGCAGATTAAGCGAGGTCCCAAACTTCGTGCCGGTATGACTCTGGCCATCGAGCCCATGATTAATATGGGACGGGCGGATGTAGAGTGGTTGGATGATGGTTGGACGGTGGTGACAGCGGATGGTTCCCTGTCAGCCCATTATGAGAACACCATCCTGATTACTGACGGCGAGCCTGAGATTCTGACTCTTTCATAAGAAAAGGAGTGACAGGATATGGTAGGACAGTTCGTGAAGGCTAAAGCGGGTCATGATAAGGACACGCTGTATGTCGTGGTTCGGGAAGAGGGCCGGTTTGTGTATCTGTGCGACGGTAAGACAAAGACGCCGGAAAAAAGCAAGAAGAAAAGCAGGAAACACATTCAACCTATTGATGTATTTGTGCCCGTTGAGTTGATAGAGAAAATCAAACAAGGCAGCAAGGTGTATCCGGAGGAAATCAAATACGAAATCAAAAAGTATTTGGCAACCGAAGGAAAATAATAGGATAGAGATTTAATAAACAAGAACCCGATAAAATAATATCACAATGAATAATGGAGGATTTTATGGGAAAGAGTGATGTAATTGAAATTGAAGGAACAGTAATCGAGAAGTTGCCCAACACCATGTTTCAGGTAGAGTTGGAAAACGGACACAAAGTATTGGCACACATCAGCGGTAAGCTTCGCCAGAACTTCATTCGTATCTTGCCCGGTGATAAGGTGACTTTGGAACTTTCCCCCTATGACTTGAGCAAGGGACGCATCATCTGGAGAGACAAATAAATGAAGGCACAAATCCTCAAATGGATTCGAAATGCATTTGTGTTGGTGCTTGGCAGCGCGCTGGTTGGCATTTTGCTGCTGACCCTTGTCTTTGCTCTGCCGGCGGAGCCTGTGAGAAACCATGTGCTATCCGATGTCCCGGTGATGATGAGTGAGGAATTACCGGAGGGAGACTTCCTTCAGTATGTTTTTAAACACAAGGAATCCTTCACGGATGCCATCATGGTACAGAATGCACTGGAAGATATCGAGGGAAAATCTGCTTACGAGCATGCCGTATGGGCATATCACAGAGATTTGGGCGACGAGGTGGTTTGGCAGGCGCTGGACACCCTGAAGGCATTGGGAGAGGGAGCGGATGCTTCCGAAATGTATCTGCGTACCTATGCCAGATATTGGCACGGATACCTGATGTACCTCAAACCTTTGCTTACCATTTTCTCTTGGCAGACCACTGTTTACATAGGAATTGCGCTGCAGCTGCTCTTGTTAGTGGCAGTGATTTGGCTGGCAGTGAAAAAGAAGACGATAGCAGTCCCCATTGCATTGGCTGTGGGAATGTTGTTTATGAAACCAGTGCTGATGCATGTATCCCTGACCATGTCGGTGTGCTGGGTGATTACATTGGTGGCGCTCCTGATACAGATGTGGAAACACAAGTGGCTTGCAGAGAAACAACTCTATGGCGAATTTTTCTTGTGTGTAGGTATTGCTACAGCATATTTTGATTTCCTGACCTATCCGCTGGTTACTTTAGGCGTACCTCTCTGTGTTTATTTCCTCATGTCAGAAGAAAATAACTTGGGAAAAAGGATTAGCCATCTGGCAATCAACACCATTGGTTGGGGGATTGGATACATAGGCATGTGGGCCATGAAGTGGATTATTTCCGATGTGACATTGCAGACCGGCACCATAAGAGATGCGGTATGGAATGTCATCGGACGGACGGAAGCCATTGGCGGAAGACCCCGCTTCAACGGTGCATTTTATGTTATGGGCATCAATTTGCAGGAGTACTTTCTTCCTATATATAGTATAGTAGCAATTGCGTTGGCAGTAGTGGTAGTGGCGTTGGTTGTGCTCACGGCACGGAAGGGTGGCGTGAAGCCGACAATTTCTATTTTGATTCCCTACCTGCTGATTGCCCTCAGTCCCTTTGTTTGGATTACGGTGGTGCAACATCACTGTGCGCTGCACGCCAGATTCACATTCCGTATCATTGCCTTGACCGCCATGGCATTTGCATGCATCGGTGTGGAGTGTGTCAGAGTGTTAAGGAACACAGACAGCCCAAGTGAGTAAAAAATCAAAAAAAGGGTACTAAAAAAATAATGAAAAATAGGGGTTGCCAATAGGAAAGCCCTATGATATAATTTAAAACGGTCTTTTTTGAAAGGAGGGTTTTAACGTGAAGGTTAGATCATCAGTAAAACCAATTTGCGAGAAATGCAAAATCATCAAGAGAAAAGGACGCATCAGAGTAATCTGCGAGAATCCGAAGCACAAACAGAGACAGGGATAATCACCGCTTGACACAGTGGAAACTGTGGAAAGGTAGTGAGTTCTTGTCCGGTTTTTATGTGCGGCTGACAGTGCGAAAGCACTGATTATCATAAAACACAGGATAGAGCTTACCGGAGATTACTTCTTGATACTGCGTGTATTCAGACGACGTAGATGGATCGGATGAATGTGTCCGATTGGGTGAAAACCCCAATCAATTAGTAACAAATGGCGCAAACAATAACAGACCAAGAAGCGCCAAACACCGCTTAGGCGGAAACAATTCATAGCACCATAGTCAGGTGCAGAAAAATGGAGGAAACGTAAATGGCTCGTATCGCAGGTGTTGACTTACCTAGAGAGAAACGAATTGAAATCGGTTTGACCTATGTCTATGGAATCGGCAGAGCGACTGCAAACAAGATTTTGGCAGAAGCAGGTGTAAATCCCGATACCAGAGTAAGAGACATTACCGACGATGAAACAAAGAAGATTGCAGACGCTATTGAAAAGTTGGGCGTTATGGTGGAAGGTGACTTGAGACGTGAAGTTGCTTTGAACATCAAGACCCTTCAGGAAATCGGTTGCTATCGTGGTATCCGTCATCGTAAAGGTCTTCCCGTTCGTGGTCAGAATACCAAGAACAATGCTAGAACCCGTAAGGGTCCTAAGAGAACCGTTGCTAATAAGAAGAAGTAAGCAAGCGGCTAAGTAACTGTAAACAAAAATGAGAAAGTAGGTTAGTTTAAAAATGGCTAAACAAGTTGCAAAAAAAGTAACAAAAAAGCGCGTTAAGAAAAACGTTGAACGCGGACAGGCACATATCCAGTCTTCCTTTAACAATACAATTGTTACATTGACTGACGCTGAGGGTAACGCTCTTAGCTGGGCAAGTGCCGGCGGTCTGGGATTTAGAGGTTCAAGGAAATCTACTCCATATGCTGCACAGATGGCAGCTGAAACAGCTACAAAGGCTGCTTTGGTACATGGATTGAAGACCGTAGACGTATTTGTAAAGGGTCCTGGTTCAGGACGTGAAGCTGCAATCAGAGCATTGGCAGCATGTGGTTTGGAGGTATTAAGTATCCGTGACGTAACTCCCGTTCCTCACAATGGATGCCGTCCCCCCAAGAGACGTAGAGTTTAGTAACAAACTAGGTTGGAAGAAGGTAGCATAGGCTACTGTAAACATCATTTAAAGGAGAAAATAAAATGGCAGTAAATCGCGTACCAGTATTAAAGAGATGTAGATCTTTGGGCTTGGAGCCTTCCTATTTGGGATATGACAAGAAGTCCAACAGACAGAACGCAAGAGCAGGCAAGAAAGTAAGTGAGTACGGCTTGCAGCTTCGCGAAAAGCAGAAAGCAAAATTCATCTATGGCGTTCTGGAGAAGCCTTTCAGAAACTATTATGAGAAGGCTGATAGAATGAAAGGAATGACCGGTGAAAACCTGATGGTTATGCTGGAGAGCAGACTTGACAGCGTTATCTTCAGAATGGGATTCGCAAGAACCAGAAGAGAAGCAAGACAGGTTGTAGGTCACAAGCATGTGTTGGTGAACGGCAAGTGCGTAAACATTCCTTCTTACCTTATCAAGGCTGGAGATGTAATCGAAATCAGCGAGAAGGCAAAATCTTTGCAGAGATATAAGGACATCGTAGAGGTTACCGGCGGTAGATTGGTACCTGAGTGGATGGATGTTGATACTGATAACCTGAAGGGTAGCATCAAGAATCTTCCTACTCGTGAGATGATTGACGTTCCTGTAGATGAGATGCTTATCGTCGAGTTGTACTCCAAATAAGCCGTAGTGCATTCTAAAAGGAGGGTGTTCAAGTGTTTGATTTCGAAAGACCTAATATCAAGGTTGTTGAAATTTCAGAAGACAAGAAGTTTGGCCGTTTCGTAGCAGAGCCTTTGGAAAGAGGCTATGGTATTACCCTTGGTAATTCCTTGAGAAGAATTATGCTTTCTTCCCTGCCCGGAGCAGCAGTAAGCCAGGTGAAGATTGAAGGCGTTCAGCACGAATTCAGTTCTATCCCCGGTGTAAAAGAAGACGTTACTGAAATTATTATGAACATAAAGAGTCTTGCTATGAAAAACTCCAGCGAGACCAACGAACCTAAGACCGCTTACATTGAGTTTGAGGGCGAAGGCGTAGTGCGTGCATCCGACATTCAGGCAGATTCCGATATCGAGATTCTGAATCCTGATTTGGTAATTGCTACCCTGAGTGGCAAGAACACCAAGCTCTTTATGGAGCTGACCATTACCAAGGGTCGTGGATATGCAAGCGCAGACAAGAATAAGCATGACGATCTGCCCATCGGCGTGATCGCTGTTGACTCCATCTACACACCCGTAGAGAGAGTAAATGTAATGGTAGATGATACTCGTGTTGGTCAGGTTACCGACTTCGATAAGTTGACCTTGGATGTATTTACCAATGGCACCTTGATGCCCGAAGAAGCTGTCAGCCTGGCTGCAAAGGTTCTGAGCGAGCATCTGAGCCTGTTCATCGACCTGTCCGAAAATGCTAAGACCGCAGAGGTTATGGTAGAGAAGGAAGACGATGAGAGAGAGAAAGTTCTTGAGATGAGCATTGACGAATTAGAGTTGTCTGTTCGTTCTTACAACTGCTTGAAGAGAGCCGGTATCAACACAGTAGAAGAACTGTGCAACAAGACTCCTGAAGACATGATGAAGGTTCGTAACTTGGGCCGCAAGTCTTTGGAAGAAGTTTTGGCTAAATTGAAAGAGTTGGGTCTTCAGTTGAATCCCAACGAGGAATAATTTGTGAGTCTACCATGGCCGGTAATACCGATGAGTTCGGTTGTGGTTTATCTCTATATGGAAACGAATAATGCATTCGGTAAGTAAGTCCAAAGAGCGTGGCCGGATGTACCATGTTTGGAGAAAGGAAAGAATTATGGCAAAGTACAGAAAACTTGGAAGAACATCTTCCCAGAGAAAAGCATTACTGAAGAATCAGGTTACAGCATTGATCTACAATGGAAAAATCGTTACCACCGAAGCTAAGGCGAAGGAAGTAAAGAAGATCGCTGAAGGTTTGATTGCATTGGCTGTAAAGGAAAAGGAAAACTTCGAGACTGTTACCGTTAGCGCAAAGGTTCCTGTAAAGGACAAAGATGGCAAGCGTGTAAAAGAGGTTGTTGATGGCAAGAAGGTAACTAAGTTCGAGACCATCGAGAAGGAAATCAAGAAGGATATGCCCAGCAGACTGCACGCAAGACGTCAGATGATGAAGGTTCTGTGTCCTGTAGTTGAGGTTCCTGAGAAGGCAGCCGGCAAGAAGAGAAACACCAAAGAAGTAGATTTGGTTGCTAAGCTTTTCGATGAGATCGCACCTAAGTATGTAGACCGTAAGGGTGGTTACACCAGAATCGTAAAGATTGGTCTTCGTAAGGGTGACGCAGCAATGGAAGTAATTCTTGAGCTGGTATAATCTAAATACTGTATCCAAGAAGCACCGGTGTGAAAACATCGGTGCTTTTTTGTACAATATTTGACGGATATGTGAAAATCTATGGTTTCTATATATATTGTTTTCTGAATGAGATTTTGATAGAATTAATATGGACTTTGACAAATTGAAAAAAGGATTAAAACTATGTACATATATAGCAACGTAGTCGCAGGACTATTATTTGTTAAGACCGAGAAAAGAACCGAAAAGTTCTTCATTAAAGACAAGAGTGGAAGAGAGGTAATATGCCCCGTTTTAAAGATAACGGAGGAGGCGGACGGCTTCTCTGCAATGCTGGATGCATCGCTTCTTAGCCCTTGGTCTATAAATGATCCTGTGCTCTACACGATTTCTGATGAAGAAGAGACTGTAAGGTTCGGACATATGACGCTTTCTACAGTGCAGAACAAAATGGTCCTTCTCAACGGGTCTCCTGTATACCTCAGAGGATACATCAGAGGTATTGTAGCCCATGAGCATCCCAATATGACCGGAGGCAGTGATTATGATGCTGCAGTAAAGAATATTAAACAGGCCAAAAAATACGGCTTTAATCTTGTAAGATTTCATTCTACCATTCCCTCAGAGGATTTTGTTCGTGCCGCTGATGAACTGGGAATGCTTGTGCATACAGAAATAGGCTTCGCTTATGATTATGATGAGCAGGGAAAAAAGAAAAATCTTGCCATGAACAACGAGAAATGGGGAGAGACCATATTGAAATTTAGAAATTCTCCTTCCCTTGCCATCTTCTGTATTGGAAACGAAATGCACAACTCTGGACACTACCCCGAAGTTCACAGACTCTATGAGCAGGGCAAGGCACTGGCTCCCAACAAACTTATCATGGACAATTCGGGATGGGGCGAATATGACCGCACGAGTGCCGATATATTCTGTCAGCACATAGCGTATTTCTTCCCTTACAAGCATCACGGCGATATGTTTATGACAGATGCCCCGTGGCATATCAATGGTTCCTCCTATGATGAACCGATGAAAACTGCAAGGGAAACAGGTAACGCTTCTACGCAAATTCATCGTTACGCAGAACCGTTGCGTCCTACCTTATCTCATGAAGCTATGCATTATATAGATATTCCCGACTACGTGGCTTTGAATGAAAAGTTTGATGCGTTCGCCGCTAAAGTCGGAGAAAAGTACCTTGCGGATCATGGCATTAGCAAGCCGCAGTATTTGACAACCTTGCCTGAGCTTATAAAGCGCAAGGGGCTTGAGGAATATATGCCGGATTACATCAAGGCATCACGCAAGTGGAAACTTATGGCGACCAAAATGTTCCTCGAAAAGCTTCGCCTTTCAAAACTGAACGGATTTGAGATGCTGCAGTTTTCAGATTGTTTAAAATACGAAAACAAAAACGGTATTGTTGACTTTTTTGATGATGATAAGGGCATAGACCCTGCATGGATGCGCCGTATGAATGATGATTTAGTGCTTCTTGCGGACAGAGAAAACGAATGGTACTTTGAAAATGAAAGCTTCGATGTGGATATATGCATCTCTGACTTTCTGCCTTCTCCTGAGATATCAGGAACCCTTGCTGTATATTTCGACGACGAAGAATTATTCTGCGGCAAAAAGTATATGCTTGCAGGCGGACTGCAGACTTTGGCAAAGCTGAAAATTACTCCCAAGGCAACGGGAAAGGCACGTTGTGCAGTCCTAAAAGCCGTATTTTCTTCTGAGGACATTACTGTTGAAAATGAATGGGAAATATGGCTTTACCCGGCAATCAAGCAAACAATTTCTCCCGAAACGGAGATTTCAAACGAAAGCCTCAAATCATATCTTTCCTCCGGACCAGAGAAAAGCGATCTATACGTTACGGATACCTTCGGTGAAAACGTATTCGATAAGCTGTCTGAAGGGAAAACCGTTGTTCTCTTCTACGAATATATGGCGGAGCGCAACAAATGGCAAATGCAGAGTACACTGGAACGTTTCAAACCTTGTATCTGGGACAGAGGAAGCAATTTGGGCGGAGTGATAGCTCACGAAGGTCTCAGAAAAGCTTTGGGAAGCGAAAAGTATTTTGACCTTAATATGCAGCCTCTTCTTGAAGGAGGATACAAGGTGAATCTGGACCACTTCCCCTGCAAGGTGAAGGAACATGTGATTGGTGTAGATAAGCCTGTTAGAGACAGAATGAAGGGACTCATCGAAGGAATTAAAACCTTCCAGGAAGACGACACTCTTCGCCGTTTTTCCCATTTATTCTCCTTTAAGGTAGGAAACGGAAATCTTATTGTCTGTACTTTTGCTTTGGATAAGTTGTCTGATCCCGTTGTATCCAATTTCTTATCATATTTGATTGATAATGCAACGAATTTTGAATCGGAACTTTTCATAGAAGAAAACGAATTTAGAAAGTGGCTTGATGAGACGAATGCCACCGGCTTCCGTCCTGAGGACGTAATGAACTATTTCTGGCAAATAGACAACAAGCCCGTTGAAGATACTCTTTTCTGGGAAGAAGCTCATGTGGATCTTTCAAAAAGAAGACGTTGAGCGATATAAATGATTCTGTGTTCATAACTGGGGGATTTTTGAATCTGATATGATGCCTTCAAAGTAGACAAGGTAAATAACCAAGACTACTTTGGAGGTGTTTTTTGTTTAATAGGATTTTTCGATACAGTTGTGAGAATTGGTGTTTTCACGTTTTCCACAGCATTAATGGCAACTAAGAATGCCTCTTTCGCATCTTGTAGGGTAAAGCTGTTTTCCGGATGACCTTCGATTCGATTGATCAGTTCCTGCAGTTGTGCATTCATATCTTTGTACTTGGCAGGAAGATTGATGATTTCGTGTTTCTCTGACTCGCTGTAGAATATCTCAATAAGGTCTCCTTCCTCTTTGTCGGCTTGTCGGTCTGCCCTTAGGGTGAGGTGGATATATCCTTTCTCCCCGATGAATTCCTTGCAGTTGTATGCTCTTAAATTTCGACTCCAGCCGGCTTCGTAGAATCCATGGCAACCGCCGGAAAGGGATAGCTGAACCGTACAATAATTATCGCAGGGAGAATCCGGATCCAAGGATATGCTGTTTCCTTGGATCTCAGTTATTTTTTGCCCAGAAATCCACTGCATCACATCCAGATAATGGACACCGCAGTCCAGAATGGGAGGGCAGTCCTCCAAAAGCCTGCGGTATCGATGCCAGTCCAGTGCATGGTGATTCTGCACAAAATGAATGAGACGCAGATCGCCTATGGTTCCTGCATCTATCAGTTCTTTTACCTTTTGATACGAACGGTTGTGCCGCAGGATATGACCCACCAACACCTGAACAGTGCTTTTCTCGGCAATTCGGAAGAATTCCTCTCCTTCTGCTCTGGTAGAAGCTACTGGTTTTTCACAAAGTACATGCTTGCCGGCATTTACACAGTCCTTCATAATATGAAGATGAGAATCCACATAGGTTGCAATGATTACAATATCCACATCATTCCGATTCAGATAGTGCGTGTAATCTGTACCGTATTCGGAGGCACCATATTTTTTTGCCATTAGTTGGGCTTTGTTCGAATCCCAGTCCACAACAGCCACGATTCGTATATTATCACGGTAATAGATATCGGCCAGATGTTCTTCTCCAATGTATCCGCACCCGACCACTACAATTCCGTATTCCTTATTCATACAAATTCCCTCCGAATTTTCGGACCCCATGCTACCATGACAATCCGCTGCATCTTTCGTTGAAATATAAGTTCTTATACATGATATTATAGTTTTGGCGATGTAAAAGCAAGTAAGTATCTTGCCGTAAAAATGACACTATTTTGCTTTAAATGGATATTTACGATGAGATAGAAGAATGCTTGCCATCTGTAAGAATTAAGGTACAGCAAATTGCTTTTTTAATTTCCTGTGTTAAGGTCTTTTATATTTCAGAGCGTTTTCGATATTTACCGGGGCTGATACCGAAGGATTTTTTAAACAGCGCCTGAAAACTGGACAAAGAGCGAAAACCCACTGCGTTGGTAATTTCACAGACGGAAAGCGTAGTGGTGTCCAGAAGGTTGCGTGCATGAAGCATACGCAGCGTTTGTAAATATTCGCAAGGTGTTTGCCCTACATACTCTTTAAAAAGGCGGTGTACATGCAGTGGGGCATAGCCTGTAATTTCGCCCAGGTTGTTTAATGTGATTACCTGGTCGTAATGCTCCTTTATATAATCTAGGCACATCTGTATTGCTTGCGGTATCGGTCTTTTTTGATTAATAAAAGTATATAAATGGTGCAATAACTGCAAAACATGCGCATTCATCAGTATCTTGTCGCCGGTAGACATGGAGGAATTCAGCTGGATAATGGACTCAAACATATGGATGGTTTCTTCGTCGCAATGAAAAAAAGAAGGAATGCGGTCAATAAAATTGTGGTTGTATGCCGTATTATCCTGTCCAAAGCGGAGGACCATGGAGAGAGCATGGAAAGGAATATCGGTACGCAAAATATCTCCGGGGCGTGTGAAACGAACATCGCCGCGTTGAATGCGATGTTCGGTGCCATTCAGGTAAAGGGTACCGTTGTCTTCGATGTAAATGCTGATTTCAAAAAACTCTGCTTCTCGTTCGGGATAGTTTTTGATTGAATAATCTATAGAGTGATAACTTCTGGCATGCAGTAGCTCCGGATACATAAATTCCTCTTTTACCATACAGAACATCCTCCGTGTAATGTAAAGAATGAGCATTTTTTTGTAAGTATAAAAAATTGTGTGTAAATGAAAAATATCATATAATATGATTAAAGTCAAGAAAACAAAGGATATTGCGGTAAAAATGGTTATGGAATAACGCAAAATGAGGATAGATGAGATGTTTGAAAAATTGGACAAAAAGGTGTGCTGTTATCTAAATGAAACGGGGAATGAAATATGAATGAGAACTTTTTACTTAATACAGAGATTTCCAAGAAATTGTTTGCGTCTGTATCGAATTTACCAATTATTGATTTTCATAATCACCTGAATGTGTCAGATTTGCAGGGTGACAGAAGGTTCTCTGATATCACGGAATTGTGGATTGCACCTGACCCATATAAGCACCGTGCCATGCGTATTCTGGGAGTAGACGAGTTCTATATTACAGGGGCAGCAGACAACTACAAGAAATTTTTAAAATGGATGGAAAGTCTTCCGATGTTGGTGGGGCATCCACTTTATATTTGGTCTCAATTAGAGCTTAAAAGAGTATTCGACATTGATGTGCCATTAAATCCAGACAGTGCAGAATTTATTTGGAACCGCACCAAGGAATTGTTGGAGAAGTCTGACTGTTCCAACAACAGAATTTTAGATAAATTCGGTATTGCCTATTCTGCGCCATGTTGTGCGATAGCAGATGATGTTTCTTTTTTTGTGGGGAAAGATAATTTAGCACCTTCTTTAAGAGGTGACGATATGGTTGCGCCGACAGCAACACATGTAGCAAATTTAGAAAAAGCAACAGGCATGGAAATTAAAACTTTGTCGCAGTATTTAGAAGCAATTAAGGAACGTTTAGATGCCTTTGATAAAGCGGGATGCCGTTTTGCAGACCACGCGCTAGATGATGGTTTTAGCTATGTGACAGATGATGGCAATAATGAAATGCGTTTTTTGGATGCAATTGCAGGCAGAGAATACAACGAGGTACAGCTTCGCTCTTGTATCCTTTTATTCCTCGCAAGTGAGTACAATAAGAGAAAATGGGCGATGCAGTTACATATAGGTGCACATAGAAAAACGAGCGACAGACTTTTGCAAATTGCGGGTCCGGCAGGCGGCTATGCTGCAATTGGTTCACCTTGCGATATCAATTCTTTGATTGCACTATTGCACGATGCAGAAAATTCCGAGGGTGGACTGCCAAGAACAATTTTATTTACGTTAAACCCGGCGGACAGTGCGGCAATGGCAATCATTACCGGTTCATTTTCAGAAGATGGTGTAGCAGCCAAGGTGCAGTTGGGGCCGGCTTGGTGGTGGTGTGATCATGCAGTAGGCATCCGCAATGTGTTAGATATGATTTCATCATACGGTGTGTTATCTACCTTTATAGGCATGACAACGGACTCGCGCAGTATTTTGTCATTTGTTCGTCACGAATATTTTAGACGCATTCTATGCGGCTGGATGGGCGATAAGGTGGCGAGCGGTGAACTTCCGGACGATTTTGCGTTGTTGGAAAAAATCGCTCAAAAATTATGTTACGAAAATAGTTTTGAATTAGTATAAAAAATTAACGAAAAGGAGATTAAAATGGATTTCAAAGGGAAAGTGGCAGTTGTAACAGGAGCAGGTGGTGTTATTTGTTCTCAGGTATCTTTGGGTTTAGCAAAGTGTGGTTGTGACCTGGCGTTAGTTGGTCTTTCTTTAGAAGAATTAAAGAAGACAGAAGAAGCTACAAAGGCATGTGGCGTAAAAGTAAAATCTTACGCTTGTGATGTGACAAATCAGGAACTTATCAATGGGTTGGCTGATGAAGTTATCTCTGAGTTCGGTAAAGTTGATTTCTTGGTTAATGGTGCAGGTGGTAATAGCGCAAAAGCGACTACAAGCATTGCAAAATTTGACCCAAGAGAATTAGAAGAAGACCGTCCGGAAGAAGTGAGAGGTCTATACAATATAGATATGCAGGCGTTTGAAGGCACTGTTAGATTAAACACAATGGGTACTGTATATCCAATCTTAGCTTTTGCAAAATATATGGCAAAAGAAGGAAGAGGTAGCATCGTAAACTTTGCATCTATGAATACTTATTGCCCACTTACAAGAAATTTCGCATACGCTATGGCAAAATCAGCAGTAGAGAATTTCACGAAGTCTCTCGCAGCATACTTTGGCGAAGCAGGTGTTCGTATTAACGCAGTGGCACCCGGTTTTATCGTAAATGAGCGCTCTAAGGTATATTTGGGTACCGTAGAAACTGGCCTTACAGCGAGAGGTCAGAAGGTTATCGACCACACGCCAATGGGCAGATTTGGTGAAGCGGATGAAATGTTTGGATGTATCAAATTTTTACTGGATGAGGATGCAAGCAGCTTCGTAACCGGTGTTACCATCCCGTTGGATGGCGGCTTCCTTACATTAAGTGGTGTATAAGATTGTTTGATTGGTCGATTTGAGAGCGCAAAAGGAGAAAACGATGATTTTAAATGATTACTTCAGAAGCCCCAGAGATCTAACTTGGGACTTTGCAAAGCAGTGCGGTGTAAAAACCGGCACCATTAGACTTCCGGAAACAGTGGATTTTGACTTGACGAACTATTCTCATTGGGAGACAGTGCACAAAAATTTCATGGATTTTGGTATTAAGCCCGTAGTCGTCGAGCCAATGCCCAATGAAGTGCATGATCATATTAAAGCAGGTGATGAATTCAGAGACGAATCCATTGAAAAAGTAATAAAAATGCTACCGATTATGGACAAGCTGGACATTCGTTGTATTTGTTTTAACTGGATGGCCCACATCGGATGGTTTCGTACGGACAGTTCTATTAAGGAACGTGGGGAGGCGCTTGTAACAGGGTTTGATATAAACGAGTTCAAGCCAACAGGCGCAAAGATTACAGCAGAAGAACTTTGGGCTAATTACGAATATTTCTTAAAAGCTGTTATCCCTTATGCAGAAAAATATGGCATTAAATTAGCGCTTCATCCGGACGACCCGCCGGTGCCACGTTTGGGAGATGTAGAGCGTATTATGATTAACTACGCCAATATCAAGAAGGCTGTTTATGATATATATCCATCTGATATGCTGGGTGTCACCATGTGTCAGGCAACGTATCACATTATGGGCGAGGATTTGTACAAGGTCATTCCTGAATTGGCAGAGAAAATTTTCTTTGTGCATTTCAGAAATACAACCGGGCACAAGCTAAATTACAGAGAAACATTTCATGATAACGGTGAAATCGATATGGCTAAAATACTGAGGCTTTATAAGGAATGTGGTGTGGATGTCCCGATTCGTGTGGACCATGTGCCGTTAATGGCAGGGGAAAAGCAGGAGGTTGCGGGATATACCGCAATTGGCAGATTGTTTGCAATTGGGTATTTAAGAGGGTTATTACAGGCAATTGAGGAGAACTGATTATGAGATTTAATAATAGAGAAGACATTATCGCGTTAACCCCACACTGGAAGGGAGAACGCTTGCCGGATGGTAGGCCAAAGGTTGGAGAGCAGTATTTAAAGGCGTTGAAGAATCTTACATTAGAGGAAGTATGGAAGCCGATTTTTGTAAAGGGATATGAAAGTCAGTTTGAGGGCAGATTGCAGACGCTTCATAATGACGGCAGAAAGTTAATTGGCCGTGCGGTAACAGCATCCTACTGCCCGTTTCGACCGGACTACGACGCAGTGGTTAAAGATGTAGGTAGGGATGAAGGTAGAACCGGTACATACAACCAGTGGGTCATCGATAATTTGATGGAATACGATGTTCCGGTTATTGATATGTATGATAAAATTTATAAAGGAACTTTTTTGGGCGGCAACCTGACAACAGCCTTGAAGAATAAGACGAAAAATGAAAACGGCGGTGCCGTTATTTGGGGCGGTATTCGTGACACGGAGCAAATGCTGAAGGTTGAAGATACGCAAGTGTATTATCGCGGCATTGATCCCACACCGATTCGCGAATTTATTATGACAGGATACAATACCGTGACAAGGATCGGGAATGCGGTTTGCCTGCCGGGTGATGTGGTGTTTGGGGCAGGTGGCGGTGTGTTGTTTATTCCATCCCATCTGGTCGAGGAAGTGGTAGGAAATGCTGCAAAAACTCAGGTAAAGGACCTGTTTGGCTTTGAGATGATTACGTTAAATAAATTTACGACTTCTCAGATTGATCGTAATACCTGGACGGAGGAAATGCTTGATCTTTTGCTTGATTTTATTGAGAAGGATGATCGTGCTGCGGAATATCGCGGTTTAGATTGGACAGAAGAATACAGACTGGCACGTGAGGGCGATCCGAACGATACACAGTCTGCGCTATAAAAGGTTATAATTACGGAGAATGGGGGGTCAGAGTATGATTAAAGTAAATAGAAATGAAATCACGTTCACAACACCAAACTTCTGGAACCATATTCATTTTCATCCAACGGATGCGATCGAAGATGAATGGGGCAAGGAGATATTAGATGCGGTTGCCAAAGATAAAGCAGCAAAATATATTCGCATGTATACCATGCTGGAGGATATTGTTTCTTTGGATGAGGACGGTATGCTTCTCTATGATTTCAAGGAACTGGACTATCGCCTTGATTATCTGACCGGTAAAGGATTCGGCATTGTGCTTTGTGTGAATTTCCTGCCTCAAGCGATTGCAGAGGATCCTACATGTAATTCTGTTTACGAAAGATATAAAGGTAAAATATTAAATAATTCCAAGCCACGTGACTATAAGGAATGGCAGGAGGTTTGCGCGACAGTACTTCGTCATTTGGTAGATAAGTATGGGATTGATGTGGTAAGCACCTGGTACATTCAATGCTGGAACGAGCCGAATCATAGGGGCTTTTGGATGAATAATGAGCCGGATTGGCACATTAGAAGCGACGAATATTTAAAGCTTTATGACTTTTTTGCAGAAGGTGTAAAGGGCGTGTCTGAAAAAATCAGAATTGGTGGCCCGGTGCTGGGCTATAATTTAGACAAGTGCAAGTATCCACGTTATGAAGGCTATGACGGTTGCGCGGATGTTTCCTTCCTACATAAATTCTTTAAGCATATTAAGGAGGAAAGAAATCACGCAAATGGTGGTATCGGTACGAAGATTGATTTCTTTTCCATCCACGTATATGGTGCCGACCATAAATTCAACCCGCTTGATCCGATGGATTCATACAATATCGCAGATGATCATATCCAAGTTATGAAGCAGTATGGTTATGAAGATTTGGAAGTGATTGGCGATGAGTTTGAAGCAACCACAGAGGGTTACTTGGGTATAGAACGGGAAGAGGGATTTGATTATCGGAATAGTACGAGGCTTTCCACCTATTATTTTGCATTGATTGATATTCTTATTAAGAAGAGGGCGCCGCTTTCCAAATTGCTCATTTGTCTTTCCGGTGCCCACCATCTTGTAAAAGAATTTGGCGGTCAGCGTACTTTTGCAACAAAGAGTGGTTTCAAACTTCCGATTTATAATGGATATGTGTTGTCTGCATTTTTAGGAGAGCAAATTCTTTCCCACGAAAACGACACCCAAGTAGGTATAATTCCCACGTTGGATGCAGAGGGAAATATTGTAATCGCTTTGTATAATTACACACCAAACAAACTGAAATCAAAAGGCACACAGCACGTTCAATTAGAAGTCGCACTGCCGGAAGGCAGTTACGAAGTTTCACACTACCGTTTAGATGAAAATAACTGTAATTCCTATACAGCATGGAAAAAACTTGGCTCAAAGGAAGTGCTCACACAGAATGAGAGAGAAGTGATTAAACAAGCGGAAAAGGTGAAACTCTACTATCCTAAAGAATCTTTTAAGGGCAACACATACACCGACAGCATCGTGTTGCCGGACGATGCGGTTTCTGTAATTAAATTGACACATTTATAAAAGGCTTGGCCGATTTGAACCGACCCCCAAAAGTTAGACTAAAAATCTAACGATTGGGAGGTCGGTATTTTTATGGCAAAACACAGTTTTGAATTCAAGAAAAAAGTAGTTTCGGAGTATCTAAACGGATGTGGTGGAACTCTTTATTTATCAAAAAAATACAATCTTGGTTCTACCACGCAACTTCGGAAATGGATAAAAGCATATGAAACATTAGGCGATGAGGGATTACTCCGTTCTCGCCAGCAAACAAAATATACTTTTGAATATAAGCTTCATGTGGTAGAGTTATATTTATCAAGTGAGGTTTCATATCAGGAATTAGCATTTCAGGAAGGTATCAACAATCCAGCTTTGATTGTTAGATGGGTAAATGATTTTAGAATTGCCGGTCCTGATGCTTTGAGACCGAAAAAGAAAGGTCGAAAGAAAACAGTGGATTCAAAAAATAAGGCTAAAACGGTAGTTCAATCAACAGAAGTAATTCAAGTAGACACCAGTGTTGAACACGTTAAACAATTAGAAGATGAATTATTAAAGCTTAGAATAGAGAATGCCTATTTAAAAGAACTGAGGAGACTGCGTTTAGAGGAGGAAACTCTTCTGAAAAAACTGCGAGGATCATCCACAGCCTCCGAGGAGAATTCAAACTAAAAGATATTCTCGCAGTAGTTGGCTTTCCTAAAGCAACATATATGTATTGGCAAAAACGCTTTGATAGAGTAGACCCAAACAAAGAATTGGAGGAACGAATCCTTGCTATACATGATGAACACAAGGATTTTGGATATCGTCGTGTTTTAGCTCTTCTTCAAAAAGATAGGGTCTTTATCAACAAGAAGAAAGTTCAACGCATTATGCAGAAACTCGGATTACAGGTTACATCATACACTCGTAAGAGTCGACGTTACAATTCTTATAAGGGCAAGATTGGGCGAATTGCACCTAACAGAATTCATCGTAGATTTTATACTTCTGTTCCACATCAAAAAATAACTACTGATACAACAGAGTTCAAGTATTACGACATTGATGAAAAAGGCAGAATGATTATTCGGAAACTATATTTAGATCCATTCTTAGATATGTTTAATGGTGAAATAATCAGTTATGGAATTAGCAAAACTCCATCGGCAGTAAGTATATTATCTGCGCAAAAGAAAGCTATTGAAGTAACCACAGATTGTCCTTATAGGAGAACCTTTCATTCTGACAGGGGTTGGGCGTATCAGATGCCTGCGTACGCTCGTGAACTAAAAGAAAATAAAATTTTTCAAAGTATGTCGCGCAAGGGAAATTGTTATGATAATTCTATTATGGAAAATTTCTTTGGCCTATTAAAACAAGAAATCTATTATGGAAATACATACTACAGTTTTGATGAGTTAAAAGAAGCAATTGAGAAATATATTGTGTATTACAATGAAAAACGAATCAAAGAGAAACTTGGCTGGATGAGTCCTGTTGAATATAGGCTATCCGCCTTGGCTGCATAAAAATAGCGTAGCAGCCATTAAACTGCTACGCTTAAAAAGTCTAACTTTTGGGGGTCGGTTCAATTTTGGCCAAGCCTTTCCATATTTATTTTTGATATGTCTTGCGGTATGCCTGTGGACTGAGACCAACCTGTTTTTTAAAAATACGGGAAAAGTAATTTGCCTCGATATAACCTACATTTAAAGCAATATTGCTGATAGGTGTGTTTGTAGAACGTAAAAGAGTTTTTGCGCGGTCAATGCGAATCTTATGGATATACTCTGTTAAAGTAATTCCGTGTTTTTGACTGAAGCAGCGGGATGCATACGAGTGATTCACAAAAAATTTGTCCGCTATGCTTTGGGGCGTAATGTTATAACTGTAGTTTGCGTTAATGTAGTCCTGCATTAAATATGCAAGCCCCTTATCAGAGCCGGACACTGCGATTTCCGGTGTGAGAAGCTGCTTGTTGAGCACCTTCGCATCAAAATACATTGAAAGTATTTTTCCGATATTCAACAGATCGTCTTGGGATATCATCGGTAACTGCTCATAGAGGCGAAGCATCTCTTCTTCGTTTCCGCCTAGGCGTTGCGTACTTTTTTCTACGATATTTTTATAGTTTTCTCCTTGGACACGGCATTGCCCCACGAACAGTACGCCAAGTAGTTCGTTTTCTAAAAGCAACGGAATCACAAGCTCCTTCATTCCCATATGACATTCAAAGAGAAATGGTTCTTTATATTGCTTTGCAAGGGAGACGGCTTCATTCCTGTCGCTTTGGTTACAACTTTCCCGCCCGCCGGGAAGCGCACGTGTTCTTTCACAAAACGAGCAATAGTGGCCACAGTTATTTTTTACGCCGTACTGGTTATAGTGGAAGAAATCGCTAAGGTCGTAGTAGCAGATTCCAACCTTGCTGAGATCGCGAATTGCATTAATTAAAACGGATATTTCGGATATGTTATCCATAAGGCATCACCCCTGATTGATTATAACGCAGGCAGGAATCGCAGTCAATGACGGGGTAAAAAATATGCTAATTCCTGTAAATTTCATACATTTCTTGGATGGAAAATAATTGGTATAATATTTCAAATAAAGAGAATGCGCATGTAAAGAATGGGCACTTTTTTGTGAGTATATAGAATTGAATATAAATGAAAAATATCATATAATATGCTTGAGTTGCAGAGATTATGGTGAAAACGGCAACCAGTGGTATGTCGATTAAGATTGATGAAGGAGAATACTATTATGAAAAGAATCAGATTAGGTATTATTGGATGCGGAGGCATGTCCAGAACACATGCACAGGGAATTGCAAAATGTACAGATGCGGTAGAGATTACAGCAGTTTGTGATGTTATCAAAGAGAGAGCGCAGGACACTGCCGATGGATTAGACAGTAATCCTTACGTAACAACCGACTTTAAAACCATGGTAGATTATGTAGATGCGGTGCTTGTAATTTTACCGCATGATTTGCATTTTGAATGTGGTATGTTCTTCGCAGACCGCGGAAAGCACATTTTGATGGAGAAGCCTTTGTGTAACACTGAAGAAGAATGTCTGGCTTTGATTGAAAAATGTGAAGAGCAAAATGTGGTATTGATGTGCGCATATCCGGTTCGTTTCTATCCCGGGCTTTTGAAGCTGAAAGAAATGGTTGACAGTGGCGAGTATGGTAAAGTAATGCAGATGTCTATTTGGACCGAGCAGTTGGTAAAGGTGGATTATAACAGATGGATTGGAACTGCCAGAATTGGAGGTGGTCAGCTGTTCAGCCATGGCTGCCATTACATTGACGTATTGCTTTGGTTCCTGGGTAATCCTGTTATGGGTTCACACATTGGAACGAAGGTGGGCACTCCTTGGATGATGAGAGAGGGAACCAGTGCTGTCACCATGCTTTTCGAAAACGGAGCCATTGGCTACCATGGTGGCACTTGGGGGGCACGCGGCAGCAAAATGCAATATGACTATCAGGTAATGACCGAAAAGGCTTTATTAAACTACGATAGATCAAATAAAGAGATTCGTGTATACAGTAGGGCAGCAGAGCATGTTTCCGGCAAGGAAAAATCCCAGCAGAATGTGGAAGTGGTATGGCGTGAGGACGAAACATCCAAAAATACGCAGTTTGAACTATTACATTTTGTAGACTGTATTCTGACAGGGAAAAAACCTATTACCGATGGACGATCCGCACTGCAGAGTTTGCGTGTGATTTGGAAACTATATGATGCAGAGAATCATAAAACCATGGCAGATCTGAGAGGTTTGGGTTTGCCCACCGAGTAAATGTGTTGCCTACTCTCCCAAAATGTTCCAGCCGCAGAAGCGGTTGGAACATTTTTTAGTGTGTGCATAGTGGCAAAAACATGAGATAGTAAACTGGGACATATGTTATCTCATCCATGGAGACATACATAAGAAGAAAGGACATCCCCAAATAAGGTAAAAATTATGCTAACACAGGTCAACAAAGTACATAGGCAATTGGTGACACATCAATTATAATAAACACATGTTTTGCGGGAATGCAAAACAACGGTTTGGCGCCAAAATGTAAGGAGGAATGCAATATGGCTAAATACGAAGTTGCACAAGGGTGTACCTGGTGCGGAACATGTCTCTATGAGTGTCCGGTAGGAGCAATCACTCTGGAACCGGGTGGTGCAAGAATCAATCCCGATATTTGTATTGGCTGCGGACGTTGCATGAGAAACTGTGCATCCGAAGCAATTGTTGAAAGGAGAGAAGACAAATAATGATATCTGTAAACAATATTCCAGCTGATATTCAGGTTGTTGATGAATATGACGTAGTAGTGGTAGGCGGTGGTGTGGCCGGTGTCGGCGCGGCGATGGCCTGCGGTAAGAGAGGGTACAAAACAATTATTATTGAAGCAACTTCCGCACTTGGCGGACTTGCGACGATGGGGCTTGTTAACATTCCCTTGGATTTCGTATCCGGTCTTGGTACAGAGATGCTGCAAGAACTGGATTCTATGAATGGACATTGGCATAGAAATACTGATCCCGAGAAGCATAAACTGGTTCTGGACAGAATGATTAAGAAATACAACTGTGATGTATTATTGGTAACTCAGGTGGTTGATTCCATCATGGATGGCGACACCATCAAGGGTGTGGTGATTCAGACCAAGCAGGGGAGAAAAGCCATCCTCGCTAAGGGTGTAATCGATGCTTCCGGTGATTCTGATGCGGCCTACTATGCAGGCGCAGAGGTAATGGTAGGTCGTGAAGAAGATCATATGAGCCAGGCGTGTTCTCTGGAGTTTACACTGGCAGGTGTAGATTGGGATAAATATGTGGAATCTGATTTGAAGAAGAATGATCCCAGATGGGTAGCTAAGATTGAAACGGATCTTGCCAGTGGTGTACTTGCTTATGAATCTGATAACCATCTGAACTGGATCACTCATGTGCCCGGCAGACCTGAGCACTGTGGTATGGATGAAGTAAGTATTTGTTTCGTCCATTCCAGAAACTGCTATCCTACAGAGAATAAGGATCTTACCCGCATGTATCTGGAAGGAAGAGAGCAGGCGCATATGCTGGCTGATTATATCAAAGCTACAGTACCCGGATTTGAGAACTCTTATCTGGCAACCACAGGTTCTCTTCTTGGTGTAAGAGAAAGCCGTCGTATCGTTGGTGAGTATATCTTAACTGCAAGAGATTTGGCTTCTCTGGCTAAGCATGATGATGTTGTAACCATTTCCAGTCATGGCTATGATATACACAACTTTACTGATACCGGTAATGTAAAGTGGGCCCCTATGGAGATCAATGGTGAACTGAAATATGTAATCTGTAATGCTGGCGGCTTTGGCACCACAACCATGCCTCCCAATAATGCGGAGGTAGTTAACTACAAGGGGCAGAATGTATATGAAGCAGAGTTCGAGCCCGGTGGATTCTATGATATCCCTTACAGATGTCTGGTTCCCATAAGAGTTGAGAATCTGTTAGTAGCAGGTAGAAACCTGTCTTCTGATGTTTATGCACAGTCCGGTGCCAGATTGATTATGGCCTGCTTTACCATGGGTGAGGCTGCAGGTACTGCTATGGCTATCAGCCTTGCTCAGGGCATCACCCCCAGACTGGTTGACAGAGTTGATTTGCAGAAAGAGCTGATCGCCAATAAGGTAAATATCGGTCAGAGAGCAAGACAGATTCCCGGCATTGACCTGAAGGATATTACTTTTGAGGATAAATATAATGCGAATGGTGAAACTGCTGCACAGCGCACCAAGGCTGTTGTGGAGCAGGGAACCTTGAAGTTCGTATTAGGTAACAAGTAAATTGTATCATTACATAGAATGATAATAAAATTAGTTATAGCCAAGAGGTGACAGGCTAAATCACACTAAAGCTGATAGGTCTTTTTCTTATTAGCGTATTCGGTAGGGGTCTGCCCAGTCTTTTTCTTGAATATTCTGCAGAAGTGATACACGTTGGTAAAACCACAATCCTTTGCAATTGCCGTAATGGTAAAAGGTGTATTAATAAGCATCTGCTTGGCTTTTCGTATTCTCAGATCCAGAATAAACTGCTTTGGTGTAGTGCTGTAGAGGGTATGGAAAAGTTCACGCAAGTAGGTTTCGCTGATGTTAATTTGATTTGCTAAAGTTAAATTGGAAAGCTCTGGGTCGGATATGTTTAGCTCGATATAGCGAATAACACTCTTCAGACGATTTGAGCGGAACATACTTTGAGACGAAATTTCGTGCAGTAATTCATAAAAAGCACTGTGAATGATGAGACGACTACTTTTGTATAGGAAATGGGTGCTGATGGTTTCGTAAAGCGAAATACAGGCTTGAAAATTCTGTATGGGTAGAACCAGAATTTCATCGAGGCATAGATTTTCGCACTCAAAATTGATCAGAGGGAAACGCCCATTCTTGTTGACGCTAAAGGAGTATGATCCGCCTTTCGGCAGTATGACTACATTATTATGGTTTTCAATATACTTTTTCCCGCCCATGTTGTATGTGATCTGACCTTCATAACAGAATGATAAGCCGAATTCCTGTCGGTTTGTTATCTCGACAGTCTTGCCCTCCTGGGAATGGACAATGCGTGGCGGGAATACCTGGTTTATGGTGAGATTTTCTAAAAAATTCATATTTGCACCTCTGATGATTTAGTCAATTTTATCATATCACATTTCGCATATAAAGGGAAATGTTTAAAATTTTAGCATCAAAAAGGTTAAAGAGACGTCGTTTGTGCCATTGCGGAACATAGATAGTAGTGTCTATAATTGTCAAAAAGGAGGTTGAGATATATGAATTATTTGGGTAAAGTGGCCATTGTCACGGGCGCCGCTTCCGGCATGGGCTTACTTTTTTCGCAGAATTTCACTTCATTGGGCGGTAATGTTTTGATGTGTGATGTGAATGAAACTGCTCTAGCAACAATAGTAGAAGAGCTAAATGCCAAAAACCTTGGAAAGGCTGTGGGCGTCGTATGTGATATACGGGACTATGCACAGGTATCTGCCGCCTGCGATAGAGCTGTCGCAGAATGGGGGAGCATTGATATCGTGGTAAACTTCGCAGGAGGTACCGCATTCAGAGTGCTGAAAGTAGACGCAAAGAAATATCCGGAGTTCCCGGATGTCCCCATCGATGTTTATGACTGGGGAATTGATGTCAATCTGAAGGGCCCGTTCTATTTTGCACATGCAGCATTGAAACAGATGCGAGAGCAGAAAAGCGGACTAATCGTTAATATAGGGTCCATTACAGGTGCAGAAGGCAGCAGATACGGGATGGATTATTCAACGTCCAAAGCCGGTCTAATGTATGGCCTGACAAAGTCGATTGCGCAGTATGGGGCTAAGTATGGTATTCGATGCGTTTGCGTGTCTCCGGGACCGGTACTAACAAGGCCGGATATGGCTAAGATGAAAACCCTGGTGGGCAGAGCTGCAGAGCCGCAGGAGATTGTGGATTTAATTCTTTTTATTGCCTCTGAAAAGGGACAATTCATTAATGGTGAAAATATTATGATAGATGGTGGAAGAAACGCCATGAATAGAGGGTAGGTTTAATGGAAAAGACATTTTTAGGGCGCGAGAGAGCGCTACTTACAGTTATTTTACAATGCGAGGCGCCGGAGGTTGCAATAGGGCGGATCCGAAATGCTTTGTACCAGGGAGCGGATGCTTTTGGACTACAGGTAGAGTCACTAAAACCTGAGTACCATAACCCGGAAACGATTCGGCGGATTATTGGTGAAATGAAGGATAAGCCCTGCTATGTCACATACTACCGCAGGCATAATAATGCTGGGCGTACGGATGATGAATTGGCAGATGGGCTCATCATGCTGGCAGAAAATGGAGCCACCCTTTGCGACGTTATGGGTGATATGTTTTGCAGACACGAACAAGAGCTGACAGAAGACGAAACCGCCATACAAAAGCAGATGCAGTTGATTGATAAGTTGCATGGCATGGGCAAGGAAGTGCTGATGTCATCGCATGTTTTTCATTTTGAGCCAGCAGAACGCGTTCTGGAAATAGCATTGGAACAGAAGAGAAGAGGCGCTGATATTATTAAAATCGTTACAGGTGCCGGCACAATGGAGCAGCAGATTGAGAACCTCAGGATTACAGATTTATTAAAACGTGAATTGGGCGCACCATTTTTATTTCTGTCCGGCGGCGAGTGCAGTCTGCATCGAAGACTGGGGATGCATTTGGGATGCTGCATGAGTCTTTGTGTCTACGAGCATGATGTCAATTCCACATCGAGTCAACCTTTACTTCGTACGATGAAGACGGTTCGTGATGATTTGTTCTGAGAGATTAACTATAGGAGAAAAAATGATACATTCGTTTCTATTGATAGGACAATCGAATATGGCAGGACGAGGTTATCTGCACGAGGCAGTGGAGGTTGACAACAGCCATATAAAAGTATTGAGAAACGGTCGTTGGGTGAAAATGTTTCGTCCCATCAATCCGGACCGTAGTTTTTCGGGCGTAAGCTTGGGAGAACGCTTTGCTGAGCGGTATGCCCAAAAGTACGATGTGGATGTGGGATTAATATGCTGTGCTGATGGGGGGACAAAAATAGGGCAATGGCAGCCCGGAGAAATTTTGTTGGATCATGCCATTTATCAGGCGCAGTTAGCATCAAGAACATCCACGATAGCAGGTGTTCTGTGGCATCAGGGTGAATCTGATTGTAGCGACCCATTGCTGCGCGCAAACTATGAACAAGGTTTCTTGCGCATCATGGATGAACTGAAAAATAAGTTGGACTTACATGATGTCCCGTTCCTGATAGGAGGACTGGGCGATTATTTGGTCGATTATGCCGGCGCCGACTGCAGAGGTTATCGTGAAATAAATGAGACATTAGAAAGAATAGCGCAAAATAATCCACTGACCGGGTTTGTAACGGCAGAGGGGCTTACGCCAAATCCTGACAATCTTCATTTTTCGGCACAGTCTTTGTACGAGTTTGGAAACAGATATTTTGAGGTTTTTGAGCAAGTCAGGAATTCAAAGAAGGTTTTTCATGAGAAGGACACGAAAAACGCTGCAATTCAAAGCGGAATGGAACTATTGTGATTCATAAGATAGAGATTATTTATAAAGGAGAGAAAAGATATGAATTTTAGCGGAAAGACAGCCTTTATCACAGGAGCTGCAAGAGGAATTGGAAAAGCCATTGCCGTGAAAATGGCACAAAAAGGTGCAAATGTAGTAATCAGTGACATTCTTGAGGAACAGTTAGAGCAGACAGCAGTTGAAATTGCAAAATATGGCAATAAAGTAAAAAGCATAGTTTTGGATATTTCTGACGAAGACGCTGTAAGGGCAGCAATGGCGGATTCTATTCAGGAATTTGGTCAGATACATATCCTTGTCAATAATGCCGGCATATATCGCGGTGGAAATTTTGTAGAGTCAAAATCAGAGGAGTGGAAACAGACCTTTGACATAAACGTTTTGGGAAGTATGTATACCACGCACGCTGTTTTGCCCAATATGATAGAAAATAGTTACGGAAGAATCGTAAATATAGGTTCTGTGGCAGGGGTTTATGGAATCAGCTTTTTCGTGGATTATTCTGCGTCAAAAGGTGCAATCATCAGCTTCACAAAGGCTTTGTCGAAGGTAGTTGCAGATAAAGGGATTACCGTAAACTGTGTGTCTCCCGGTAGTATCGAGGTAAAAGGCAGAGAAAATACGATGACCGAGCTCTCGTATATTGGTAGAGCGGGTACACCGGAGGAACTTGCAAATGCTGTGCTGTTTGCTGCCAGCGAGGAGGCAAGTTATATGACGGGTCAGAATATCATTGTTGATGGTAGTCGTAAAAAAATATAACAGCTGGAAATTATGAAGAAACTGTAAAGAGTAGTTTGATAACACATCCGCAGATGCCTTTTAGTCAAAGGCATCCGCAGATGTGTTTTTTGATTCATGGCAATATTGTATACCAACAGGATAAAGCAGTATTTTCTTTACAAACAAATACAAGGAGAGTTATAATCATTCTGTATGTAAAAATATAAAGAACCTACAACTGTTGGGTTCTTGGGAGATGATTTTCATGAAGATGAACATCAATAAAGAAGATTTTAAAACAACGATGAAAATGGCTTGGCCCGCTATGCTGGAATCCTTTTTCACGGCGTTTGTAGGTTTGGTAGATTCCTTTATGGTAAGTAGTCTGGGCTCCAACGCGGTGGCGGCGGTTGGCTTGACGACACAGCCGAAGTTCATTGGTTTATCTATGTTTTTTGCGTCGAATGTTGCTATTTCCGCATTGGTGGCTCGCAGAAAGGGACAGGACAAACGGGATGAGGCCAACGGAATCTTTACCACATTTTTTCTTTTCATTTTACTTATGGCGGGAATTATCAGTGCTCTGCTGGTAGTGTTTGCAGACCCGATTATTCATTTGTGCGGCTCCGAACCCCAGACCCATGACATGGCAGTTACATACTTTAAGATTATCATGGGGTGCATGATTTTTAATGTGATTGGTATGGGTGTGAATGCAGCCCAAAGAGGTTCCGGAAATACGAAGATTACTATGCGTACCAATTTGGTATCGAATATTGTTAATGTGATTTTTAATTTTCTGTTGATTACAGGTAAATGTGGATTTCCGGCATTGGGCATTCAGGGTGCAGCCATTGCCACGGTTCTTGGTACTGTGGTGGCATGCTTTATGAGTTTGTATTCCGTATGGAAACAGAGCACCTTTATCAGTATTCCGCTGATTATTAAGACCAAAATCAAACCCAGTTTTGATGCTTTAAAACAGATTGTCAAGGTGGGATACAGTGTATTTATAGAACAGCTGCTTCTTCGTGTGGGCTTCATGGCAACCGCTTTGATGGCAGCCAACCAGGGCACGCAGGCCATGGCGGCGCATCAGGTAGGCATGAATATCATGGGCTTGTCCTTTTCCTTTGGAGACGGCCTGCAAGCCACAGCGGTGGCATTGATTGGATACAGCCTGGGAGCCAAGCAACCGGAGAAAGCCAAGGATTATGGTCGTACCTGCCGGATGATTGGCGGGGCCATTGCCATCTTTATGTCCTTTGTATACCTCTTTGGAGCGAGACCTCTGATGACAGCATTTTTCCCTGGAGAGCAGGAGATTATCGACATCGGCGTGAGTATCATGCGTGTGATTCTGTTTGTTGTTATCCTGCAGATTCCCCAGGTGGTGTATATGGGAAGTTTGCGTGGCGCAGGCGATACTTTGTATGTAGCTGTTGTGTCTGCAGTGAGTGTTACCATCGTGCGTACTTCTGCATCCCTGTTCTTTGGATATGTGTTGAATTGGGGAATTACAGGTATCTGGTTGGGCGTAATTGCGGACCAGGTGGTACGTTATGTTTTGGCAAGAGCAAGATTCCAAAAAGGGAACTGGGTCAATATTAAGATATAAAATATTTACATCTCGTTTGGATAGATTCTAAATTGTGTATGAAAAGAACCTGGGACGAGAGTCGGGAAGTGTAGTAAGGAATGAACATAATCGAAACAAAAGATTTGACATATGAATATGTGCGCCGTGATGACCAGGGTAACATCGAGGGCATTGTGAAAGCGGTGGATGATGTGAGCCTTCGGGTGGAGCAAGGGCAATTTGTGGCTATTTTGGGCCATAACGGGTCCGGAAAGTCCACCCTGGCAAAACACCTGAATGCCATCCTAAAACCCGGTGAGGGAACCGTGTGGGTAGACGGTATGGACACGACAGATGATTCTCACTTGTGGGATGTGCGCCAGCGTGCCGGTATGGTATTTCAGAACCCTGACAATCAGATCATCGGCCAGGTGGTTGAAGAAGACGTGGGCTTTGGCCCTGAAAATATGGGAGTACCCACCAAGGAAATCTGGGAACGCGTAGAAGAAAGTCTGCGTGCCGTGGGTATGTACTTATACCGAAAGGATTCACCCAATCAACTTTCCGGCGGACAGAAGCAGAGAGTTTCCATTGCCGGAGTATTGGCCATGCATCCCAAATGTATCGTGCTGGATGAGCCCACTGCCATGCTGGATCCCAGCGGCAGAAAAGAGGTGATTTCTGCCATCCGTGGATTAAATGATGTGGAGGGCGTAACAGTCATCCTTATCACACATTATATGGAAGAAATCATCTATGCAGACAAAGTTTTCGTCATGGATGACGGAAAAATCGCTATGGAGGGCACTCCCAAGGAGATTTTCAGCCAGGTGGAAAAATTGCAGGCACTGCGGCTGGATGTGCCCCAGGTGACCCTTTTGGCAGAAGCATTGAAGAAAAAGGGAATTGCGTTGCCGGATGGGATTATCACGCGGGAGGAGTTGACGACCGCGCTGGGATTCGAAAAATAGCAGTCCGCCCAACACCGAGTTTACAAAAGGCAATTAGCCGATTCTATGATGCGCAAGTGAGTTGCGTAAAAGAGAGATAAGAGGATGAAATAAACGATGTCCATTGTATTTGAGAACATCAATTACATATATAATGCCGGGATGCCCATGGAAAGAAAGGCGTTGAAAAATATTTGCCTGGAAATACCCATGGGGCAGTTTGTGGGCCTTATCGGGCACACGGGTTCCGGCAAGTCCACTTTGATACAGCATATGAATGGTCTGCTGAAGGCAACCTCCGGGGCTTTGTATTTTCAAGGAAAAAATATCTATGAAAAAGGATATGATTTCAAGAGCCTCAGAAGTAAGGTGGGCTTGGTGTTTCAATATCCGGAGCACCAGCTATTTGAAGTGGATGTTTTTTCGGATGTGTGCTTCGGGCCCAAGAATTTGGGTTTAGGCCAGGAAGAGGTAGAGCATCGTGCAAAAGAAGCATTACGCCTAGTGGGCATAGAGGACCATATGTTTTTCCAATCCCCCTTTGAATTGTCCGGTGGACAGAAGCGTAGGGTAGCCATCGCCGGTGTGTTGGCGATGGAACCGGATGTGCTGATTCTGGACGAGCCCACTGCAGGGTTGGATCCAAAGGGAAGGGGCGAAATTTTGGACTTGATTAAGCAGTTACAAATCAAGACCGGCAAGACCATTATCCTGGTTTCTCACAGTATGGAAGATGTAGCAGAGTATGTGGACCGCATCATTGTAATGAACCAGGGCGGGGTAATGTTAGATGGTACACCCCGAGAGGTTTTTACCCACACGGAAGAACTGGAAGAGGTGGGACTGGCGGCCCCCGAGGTGACCTATATTTTGCGGGATTTGAAGAAGAGAGGATTGGATGTGGACACAGGGGCCATCACCATTCCTGAGGCCGCAGAGGCGATAGCGGAGGCACTATGTTGCGAGATATTATAATTGGACAATATTATCAGACAGAGTCTGTGATACATAAGCTGGACCCCAGAGTAAAACTTGGCGGTACCTTGCTTTATATCATCTCTCTGTTCTGTTTTAACAATTTCATAGGATATGCGTTGGCGGTTTTGTTTTTGGGAATCGTCATTCGCTTAAGTCATGTGCCTTTTAAGTTGATGGTGAGAGGCATGAAGGCGATTGTTTTTTTGTTGTTGATTACAGCGGCGTTCAATCTGTTTTTGACTCCGGGCGAGCCGATAGTCAGTGTGTGGAAGTTGAGCATTACCAAGGAAGGTGTGGCGCTAGCCGTGACTATGGCGGTGCGCCTGAGTTTGCTCATAATTGGTTCTTCGATTATGACATTGACTACTACCCCCAACAATCTGACAGACGGCATGGAGAAAATGATGAGCCCTTTGAAGGTATTTCGGATTCCCGTTCACGAGGTGGCTATGATGATGTCCATCGCTCTCCGTTTTATTCCCATTTTGCTGGAAGAAACGGACAAGATTATGAAGGCGCAGATTGCCAGGGGTGCGGACTTTGAGAGCGGCAATATCTTTGCCAGAGCAAAGGCGCTTGTGCCCTTGCTGATTCCTTTATTTGTATCAGCTTTTCGCAGAGCCAATGATTTGGCTATGGCTATGGAAGCCAGATGTTACCGGGGAGGCGATGGCAGGACGAAAATGAAACCATTGGTTTATGCCCGTCGGGATGTGCTTGCGTATGTGTGTATTGTTGGATACTTGGTGGTGAGTATTGTGGCAGGCCGTATTGCGCTGGGGTAGTTTGGTTCTAAATAATAGAAAGGAGGTCGCAGCATGGATAGCAAAGTTGCTATAAATGAAAATAAGAAAAGAGTGCGCCTGACTGTGGCCTACGATGGCACCAATTATCACGGTTGGCAGGTGCAGCAAAACGGCATTACCATTGAGAGCGAATTGAATAGATGCTTAACAGAACTGTTGGGTGAGCCTGTGCAGGTGATTGGCGCCAGCAGGACGGACGCAGGTGTACATGCCTTGGGCAATGTGGCGGTGTTTGATACCGTCAGCCCCATTCCGGCAGAAAAGATATCCTATGCGTTAAATCAAAGGTTGCCGGAGGATATTCGAATCCAGAAGTCTGAAGAAGTGGAAGCAGACTGGCATCCCAGACATTGTGCCAGTGTGAAGACCTATGAGTACCGCATTTACAGGGGAGAATTCCCCATGCCTGTGAAGAGATTATATAGTTATTTTACGTATCACAAATTAGATGTGAAAGCGATGCAAGAGGCCGCTGCATTTCTGGCGGGAGAGCACGACTTCAAAAGTTTCTGTCAGGTGGGGGCCCAAGTGGAAAGCACTGTCCGCACTATTTATACCTGCCAAGTGGAAGAGCAGGGTGCAGACTTGGTGATTCGGGTTAGCGGCAACGGTTTCCTCTACAACATGGTGAGAATCATTGCAGGCACCTTAATGGAAGTGGGACTGGGCAGAATGCAACCCGGTGATATGAGAGGAATTATAGATGCATGCGACCGCAGCGCGGCGGGACCTACGGCACCGGCGAATGGACTTATGCTGATGAAGTATGAATTTGCAGATGAAACAAGTGGTATGATATAGATTATATTGCGAACGCTTGAAAAATCAGGGAAATCCTAAGTTTTTTATAAAAAATAAGTTGACAAATGCAGAAACCATATAGTAGAATATGTAACTGTGTGACAGTATGTTTATAAATGCTTTAGCCAAAGCCCCGGCCAAGCATTTAAAATATAGTGAACGCTTTCAGGAAAGATGGGACGTAGCCCGGACATCTACGTGTTATCATGGAATGAGAGCAACATCGAGCCATCCGGCTCAAAAAAGTACATGGAGGAAAGATCATGAAGACATTTATGGCTAGTCCTGCTACCATCGAAAGAAAATGGTATGTAGTTGATGCTACTGATAAGACATTAGGTCGTCTTGCAAGTGAAGTTGCAAAGGTTTTGAGAGGTAAGAACAAAGCAATCTTTACCCCTCACATTGATACAGGTGACTATGTAATCGTTATCAACGCTGAGAAGATTAAAGTAACCGGTAAGAAAATGGATCAGAAGGTTTACTATCATCACTCCGATTATGTTGGCGGTATGAAGGAAACTACTCTGAAAGAGAAGTTGGCTAAGAAGCCTGAGGAAGTTATCGAGCTCGCAGTTAAGGGCATGCTTCCCAAGGGACCTTTAGGAAGACAGATGTACAAAAAGCTTTTCGTGTACGCAGGTGCAGAGCATGCTCACGCAGCTCAGAAGCCTGAGGTACTGACATTCTAAAGGATAGGAGGATAATGAATCATGGCTAAGACTGAAAGATACTACGGTACAGGTAGAAGAAAAAAATCTATCGCAAGAGTATATTTGGTACCTGGTAAGGGTAATATCGTTATTAATAAGAGAAGTATGGATGAGTACTTTGGTTTGGAGACTTTGAAGGTTATCGTTCGTCAGCCCCTCGTAGCTGTTGAGCAGACCGATAAGTTCGACATCCTTGTAAACGTACACGGTGGTGGATACACCGGCCAGGCTGGTGCTATCAGACACGGCATCGCAAGAGCATTGCTTCAGGTAGATGACGAGTTCAGACCTATCTTGAAGAAGGCTGGCTACCTCACCAGAGACCCTCGTATGAAGGAAAGAAAGAAATATGGTTTGAAGGCAGCACGTCGTGCTCCTCAGTTCAGCAAGAGATAATTATGTTATTTCAGAACTGTTATTTCGAAATTGTTATTTCAAAACAAGTTGTATATATCCCGGAAATGCAGGACATTTCCGGGATTTTCTATCATCATTCTTAATGGCAAGTCAGCCTAATTTTCAAAATCATTAAATATGACCGTAAGGATTTATTCGATTTACGGTCAGATTGAGTAAACAAGCTTGTAAGCCCATAAAAGATTCGAGAGATTACGGTCAGATTGAGTAAACAAACTTATAAGTCCGTAAAAGATTCGAGAGATTACGGTCAGATTATGTAAACAATCTTGTAAGTCCGTAAAAGATTCGAGAGATTACGGTCAGATTGAGTAAACAAGCTCGTAAGTCCGTAAAAGAATTGGGAAATTACGGTCGGATTAGCAAAGACGAGTTTAATAGGCTGTAAAGGAGAACTTTATTTTACGGCTTTACAACAAATTTTCTGAGATTCAAACGTAAACATTAGTCTTGTCCTACGTTTGCATATCACAACTTATCTTATTTGAACGTAATAAACTAATATTGTTACGTTTCACATCTAAAAATATCCAATAAGAGGTAATATAATCATGAAGGGATTAAGGAATTTATTATTTGAAGAGCAAATTAGACTAGAAAAAATAATTAAAGAAACAAAGGCGAGATTAGATAATGCGCCTGATGGAAGACTTCGACTATCGATAAGTCATAATCATATGCAATACTACTGTTGTAAAGAAGGGAAAATGTCAGGAAACTATATCTCTAAAGAGAATAAGGCGCTGGCACAGCAACTGGCACAAAAATCCTATGATATTAAAATTTTACATTTGGCAGAAAAAAGATATCTTCAAATTAAAAAAATCTTGAAGGACTATGCGGATGATGAGTTAGAGAAAGTGTACTTAAAGGAGCATTTGGAACGTCAGAAACTAATCGAACCGGTAGAGCCAACATGGGAACAAAGAATTATTGAGTGGAAAAGGAGGGAATACTATGGCAAAGATTTTCAGGAAGGATCCCCTGTGATTTTGACAGAACGAGGGGAACGAGTTAGATCTAAGACAGAAAAAATCATGGCGGATTTTTTTGACAGACACGGGATTGAATACAAATATGAGTGCCCGCTATATTTAAAAGGAATGGGGACAATTTATCCTGATTTTACTTTTCTATCATCCAAAACCGGCAAGGAACTGTATTGGGAACATTGTGGAATGGTTGATTCTCCAACGTATGCAAGAAGTATGATTCGAAAAATAGAAGCATATGAGAACAATGGAATTTTTTCGGGAGAGAGATTGATTCTGACATATGAAACAGAGCAAAGTGTTTTGAATACTGAAAAAATAGCGCAGATGGTTGAACGTTATTTGTAATTCGTGGTATAATCTGTTGCAAACGTGGAGGTTTCATACCACACAATTATATTGGATAAAATTGCAAAGGGTGTAAAGATGTCAATAGAAAGAGCAAAACAGTATTTAAGTCAATATGGATTGGAAAATGAAGTGATGGAGTTTGCGGTGTCTTCTGCAACTGTAGCGGAGGCTGCCATTGCAGTGGGATGTGAGGAACGGGCCATTGCCAAGACACTTTCCTTTATTGTAGAAGAGAAACCCATCGTGATTGTGGTGTCCGGGGACTCTAAAGTTGATAATCATAAGTATAAAGAGGAATTCCACACCAAGGCTAAGATGATTTCCTTCGAGGATGTGGAGCCCCTGATTGGGCATGCGGTAGGTGGTGTCTGCCCCTTCGGCTTGGAAGAAGATGTAAAGGTTTATTTAGATGAGTCTTTGAAGAAATGCCCGGTGGTTTATCCTGCTTGCGGTAGTTCTAACAGCGCCATCAAGTTAACGGTAGAGCAGTTGGAGAGTATTGTGTCGCTGGAAAAGTGGGTGGATGTGTGTAAGGAAATGGAAGGATAATTGATAGGCAGAAAAGCTGAAGAGATTAAAAAAGGTCTGTAAATAAAGTAGTCCGTGGAGTTAGGTTCCACGGACTATTTGCATTCATCCCTCAGGGACGATCTATAGGAGTGTAAATGATATGTTACATATTTTCATTCTATTTGGCTGTTTTCGACAAATATGCTTTAGAAGTTTTCTAACAAATATTTCTCCGCTTCCGCAGACCACAGGCCGTTGTTGACCTTCACCATTTCATCCATGATACGGAATCTGTCATCGGTCTGGCCCAAGGTTGCAAAATCAGCGATAGCAGTCAGGGGCAGTTCGATGTGGGTGTAAATCAGTTTCTTGCCGCCGGGAATCTTAGGTAAGTTCAGGGTGGCATCAATGGCTGCATCGATACCACCGATGTGGGTAATCATAACGGAAGGATCCAGGCGTTTCTCGCCCAATAAATCTACGATGTCTTTCATGTCGGCAGGGGTGCTGCCGCTGGTGCCGGCCACATGATGCTGGGCATAGTGCACATTGTAGAAATTGAAGTTGGCACTGAAATTTTTATCCAAGGGGCCGGCGAAGAAATTCAGGCACCCGTCAAAGCCCAGGATAGCATCGCCCAATTCCACCACGGCAGGAACGGGAGCATATACGAATACATCATCGTAACCAGTGCCGTCGGTCACTGCCAGTAGTTCATCTTTATCGGAACTATTCATAAATACCAGTTTGATACCATCTTTTGCGGCTTCTGCAGGGGAGAAGAGTTTTTCGGCGCGCTCTAGGCGCTCCTGATCCAAATCAGTAACCACCAAAAGGGAAGGCTTTCTGTTGCCGTGCAATGCAATGTCGATTGCTTCCAATCCCATGGGTCCACAGCCTGCCAGGATGATCGTTTTACCGCCTTCTTTGATGCCGGTGATATGGGTGTCCCCATCCTCGTGGTAGGTTGCCTTGAATCCGCGGATAACGCAGGATGCAGGCTCGATGAGGGAACCGTTAAAGTAAGAGTCACTGTTTAGTTTCATCAGAAAACCATGGTCCAAGATATGCTCGTAAACGATGGAATAGGTGGATACACCGCCGATGTGCTCGAAGGAGTATCCTACGGTTTCTACGCCGATGTAGGAGAGTACGGGAGGCATTACCACTTTGTCACCTACCTGGAAATCATTTTTCCATTTCTCGCCTACCTCAACCACTTCGGCACAGAATTCGTGGCCGATGATGATGGGATGTTCGGCCACATCATTGGGCACGCGCAAATGTGCGGCCCCCTGCTTTGCAGTCTTGTAGGTGGACATACACACGCTGTCAGAGATGACCTTAATCAAAAGTTCCCCGTCTGTGATGGGACGAAGGTCAAATTCTTCTAATCTTAAATCATTTTCGCCATATAAACGAACTGCTCTTGTTTTCATAAAAACGCCCCCTTACAATCTTCCTGCGCTACCGAAGGTGTGCAATTTCTCGCGAACCACTTCCTTCATCATCTTCATGGCGTCCTCGTATACCAGGAATGGCCAGGTGGAAGGATTGGTCATGGTGTTCAAGGTGCCCTTCAGACCCTGGTTCAAAGCATACAATACATCGGAATAGATATTGATCTTGGTAATGCCATGATGAATAGCATTCTGCATCTGGTCGTTGGGGGTACCGCTACCGCCGTGAAGTACCATGGGTCTATCACATACTGCGGTGATTTCTTTCAATCTGTCAATGCGAAGTTCCGGCGTCTTCTGGTATACGCCGTGGGAGGTACCGATGGCAATTGCCAGCGCATCTACATCGGTAAGGTCAACAAATTTTGCCACCTCCTCGGGAACAGTCAGGCTCTCGCCGGGGTCGGTGTCTGTGCCGGTTTCGCTGACGCTACCCACACTTGCATTTCCTACATGACCCAGCTCAGCCTCCACGGTGATGCCTTTTTTGTGCGCATACTCTGTCACGATGGCAGTGTTTCTGGCATTCTCTTCGAAAGAAAGCACAGAGCCGTCGTACATTACGGAACTGTAGCCGTTGTCGCAGCCATATTTGATAAACTCAATATCGGTTGCATGGTCCATATGTAAACAAATGGGAATCTTAAAATAGTCTGATGCGCCGCGAATCATGGAAGAAATCAGCTGCAGGTTTCTGCCCTGGGTATCGCATCCAAGAGTCATCAAAAGTGCGGGAGATTTCTCCTCCTCGCAGGTTTCCAATACTGCCTTCATCATTTCGTAGTTGCTCACGTCAAAGGCCGGAATCGCATAGTGATTCTTCTTTGCGTCCGCAAGCATTTCCTTCATACTAACTAACATGTGTTTTACGCTCCTTTTTTTGTGTATTCAATACGAGAGTATTGTAGCACTGGCCCTTTACAAATGTAAATAACAGATGTTAAAATGGAAAAAGTGTAGCAAATGTGCTGAGCAGATTTGACAAATGTTAATGATATATCCAAGAGCTGGAAAATGATTTTAAGACGGGAGAAGCAATATGGATAATGCGAATTTTCAGAAAAAGCAAATGCAGGAGGCTGCTATTTTATACTATGAGAAAAAATACACCCAGCAGGAAGTGGCGGACATCATGCATTTGTCCAGACAGACAGTTTCGAAGCTTTTGAACGATGCACTGACGGAAAACATCGTGGAAATCAAGATAAATAATCCGGAGGTGGCTTGTGCAGAATTAGAAAGAGAACTCTGTGCTCGCACGGGACTTGCCAATGCTGTTGTGTGTGGCGTCAGCTCTATGGATGAAAGCCTTCGTCAAATGATGACAGTTAGGGCTGCAGCGGATTATCTGCAGGCTATGATAGAACAAGGCCATCAAAGAATTGGCATTTCCTGGGGACGCACCATTCAGATGCTGGTCAGTGAGTTCCCTAATATTGCCACCACGGACAATGTGGTATTTCCCCTCTTTGGTGCTACTGACCAGGAGGAAAGCTATTTCCTTTCCAATGAACTTGCCAGAAGCTTTGCGGACAAAATCGATGCCAAGGTTCGGTATGCCTGGTTTCCATACAAGCCGGACAGCGACGAGGATTCCAAGTTGTTTAGAAATACGTCCTATTATAAAAAGGTCAGTGATCTGTGGAATTCCATAGACATTGCTGTGGTGGGTATCGGAAACAGTGCTATGCTACAGTCTTTTGGTAAAATTTTTGGGTACAATGAAAAGGGTTTTTCCGCAGTGGGAGATATTTCCACGCACTTCTTTGATGGCGAGGGAAAGTTCGTGGAACTATACGAGAATACTTTGTGTGCTTCTGTAGACAATTTGAGGAATGCTAAGCACACCATCGCCATTGCCAGCGGGGATAATAAAGTAGAGGCGATTATCGGTGCGCTGCACACCGGCGTGGTGGACACACTGATTGCGGACGAGTATACGGTGAGGAAGATTCTGGGATGAAAAAGGCAGGTCGTGAGACCTGCCTGTAAACATTTAAAATTAAACTATGCTATCGCGCATTTAATACATCTCCACAATCGCGTGCATCAAACTGCCATCTTCATTTTCCAACACTACTGTATATTTTCCATCGCGAAGAGCATATCTGCAATGGACGATTTGCCCGGGCTTGATTTCCTTGCTGTAGCTGATGCGGAAGTTATCAAACAAGCGCTTGGCATAGACTTCTTCTGGCAACGCTTCGTATGCCAAATCAAGGTAGTAGATATTGTGCATATGCTCCATGAAATCCAAATCGCGGCGAACGACAGGGTAGGTGACGGAATGGTCAAAGGCTTCCGGCTTGCGGAGTTTTTCGAACTTCTCATCCTCGGCAGAGGGGAAAGCAAAGTGATCCGGCTCAGATTCGTATTTGGCCATGACTTCTTTGTCTACCTTGCGGATGGCTTTGGTCTGTGTGTCTACCAGTAACCATTTGGAGGTGGCAATGATGCAGAGAGTTCCCGCTTCGTCTGTGATTTTATAGTCACGGAAACCGAAGCATCCCACCATATCTCTGGACCAGGTGGTCACAGTCAGCTCCTGCCCGTATGTGGGGCGTTGCAATACCTGTACTTTCCAGTCTAATAGCAGCCACGCGGTGGTGTTGCCTTCGCTGGCAGTACCGCAACCAATACTGTCGGCATGATGGCAGGCAGCGTTTTCCAGATATTCCAGAATGGCCCTGTTGCCCAGGTACAAATCCTTTTCTATATCTTTGATTCCCATTTTAATTTTTTCAGTGTAAATCATATACGCTCCCAAACAATAGCATATTATCTGATGAAACAGACAAAATGATTATACGATGAATACAGAATTTTTTCAAGAAAAGACATAGGTGCAAATAACCGGTCCCAAGCCCCTCTGTAGGTGCAAATAATTATCCTTGCAGACGAAATATAACTGTTATAAAATGAGACTATCATATGAATATCCAAAGGAGTAATACAACGATGAAAAAGATTTGGAATAAAATCACAGCAATTACCCTGGCAACCGTAGTTCTTGCAGTGGGTCTGATGACGGGATGCGCCAAGGAAGAGCCGCAGGCAGATGACTTCCATGCAGGGTACACGGATTTGCTGACGGGGAAATATTATGTGGAGATGACCATTCAGGATAAGGGTATCATTAAGCTGGAGCTGGATGCAGATGCGGCGCCCATTACTGTAACTAATTTTGTGCAATTGGTAGAAGAGGGCTTCTATGATGGCATTGCGTTTCATCGCATTATCAATGGATTTATGATGCAGGGCGGTGACCCCACAGGTACAGGTAGTGGCGGCAGTGCGGAAAGCATCAAGGGAGAGTTTCGAACCAATGGTTATGATAACCCCATTATGCACAACAGAGGCGTGATTTCCATGGCGCGTACCAATGAACCTGACAGTGCCGGCTCACAGTTCTTTATTATGCATCAGGCTGCTCCGCATCTGGATGGCAACTATGCAGCCTTCGGTCATGTGACAGAGGGGATGGACATCGTGGATGATATCTGTGAAAACACCCCGGTTTCCGACGCCAACGGCAGTGTGCCCGAAGAGTATCGTCCTGTGATAGAGAGTGTAAAAATCGTAGAGAAATAACAGAAGACAAACAAAACTACGATCCTCCGGATGAGCAGGGAGGAAAGTCGAATAATAAAGGGTAAGTTTTTGAGGAGTTACGATAGTGATGAGCGACAAGGAAGCGAAGTCTTTGTTAATAAATAAAACAACACTAAAAATTACCGGTGCTTTGGTGCTATTTTTCTTGGCAGTTGTGTTGCTATGGTATGGCAACGCAACCAGTAACCAAGCGCAAATGGCACTGGTTGCACAGGTGTATTTTGATGGCGATTATCGTGTTGCCGATGGGGAGTGGCAAAGGATTGAAAAAGGAAAACATATTCCTTCCACGGAAGGAGATGTCACATTGCGGGGAAATTTCCACATGCTGACACCGGATGGTGAGTATGTGGGCATTTATACCGGCGATATGCCCATAGCGCTTTACACAAATCATATTAGTTTGACCTTTTATGAGGGGGGAAACGAGCCCTATGTATTGGATATGGAGAATCCATTGTTTGGAGATTCTGCCTGTGGGGAGGGATGGACTGCCCATTTTCTGGCGAACCCAGGCGAGGAACCACTGGAAATCCTGATTCATAATCCCCATCGCTTCGGTAACGAGACGGCGATTGACGAATTGCTGGCGAATGTATCTCTTTGGTCAGGGCTTGAATTCGAGAAAGGAGTTCTGGAAAGCGGAGAATCGCAAAGAGATATCGGCCTTATATTTATGGTTGTTTCCCTTTTGATTTTGGGAACCGCTTTGTTCTCAGGTCTGATACATATCAATAACAGTACGACGATTGGGACGCTGGGCATTGTAATTTTATTTGCAGGAACATACTTCTCCTATAGTTCCGGTGGTGTTTCGTTCTGGAGTGAATCGGTTGTCTCTAATACAATACTGTTGGGTTGCTCCATGATGTTTTATATGCTATTCCTTTCGATAGCGCTTGTATATTTATTAAAAGGCACCAAAATCATTGGTACAATCACGGTTGTGGTTTTGGGACTGATGAACGCCGTTTTCTTCATTTTGCCAATCGTAACGGATGTGTTTTTTTATGATACATGGCTTTATTGGGCGGCGGTACAAATACTTGCCAATATCATCCTGATAGGGTGCCTTACCAAAGAGTTTCTTGC
This sequence comes from uncultured Acetatifactor sp., assembly GCA_904501885.1. Classification (GTDB taxonomy): domain Bacteria; phylum Bacillota; class Clostridia; order Lachnospirales; family Lachnospiraceae; genus Acetatifactor. The sequence goes on from CAJGCP010000003.1 coordinate 74,654, forward strand.
TGTAAAAGGGAAAGAGCGTTGGATTTACATCTGTTCAACCTTGCCACTCATCTCCTTCGGAATTGATGTGATTATGATTGATCTTGGCATTTGGAATCAGGGGATATCATCCAAATATGTTTTTATTGCGTTCTTCGTTGTTGCCATGGTTGCGGTGCTCAAAATCATACCCAATAATATCAATGCGCTGGCCAAAGCAAGAGAACTCGAAACGGAAAAAATGGCGCTGAATGCACAGCTTGTGGAAAGTCGTGTTTCCACAATGATGAGCCAGATTCGGCCGCATTTCATCTATAATACACTTGGAAGCATCGAGCAGCTATGTGAGTTGGATCCTCCAAAAGCAGGAGAACTTGTCCATAATTTTGCAAAATACCTGCGCGGTAATTTTGGTGAATTGGATAATCCCAAACCGATTTTAATGTCCCAGGAAATGGAACATGTACATTATTATATCAGCATTGAAAATATACGTTTTCCGGATATGACATTTTCTTTTGAAATGAGATCGGAGGATTTCAGTATACCGGCGCTTACAGTTCAACCAATTGTAGAAAATGCAATCAAACACGGACTAATGAAACTGGAAAAGGGCGGCTCAATTCGCGTTGTTTCCTATGAGACAGACACCGACTACTGTATTTCCGTGGAGGATGATGGTGTGGGATTTGACACCGGCCAACTGCTTGACGAAAAGAAGCATATCGGTATTCGTAATATCCGCGATCGATTAAAAGTTATGGTTGGGGGCACATTGGAAATAGAAAGTACACCGGGTGTCGGTACGAAAGCCTTAATTAAAATACCGAAGGAGGGGCGGAAATGAATGTAATTGCAGTGGATGACGAGCCTTTGATGCTGGGGGCGTTGGTCAAGGCGATTAAGGCCTCGCCCGATATTACAACTGTTACGGATTTTACTTCTTGCGAGGACGCATTGGACTTTATCAAAGGCAATCCTACAGATGTTGCTTTTTTGGATATCAATATGCGTGGCATGGGAGGCCTTTCCCTTGCAGAAAAAATTCTTGGCTCTTGCCCGGATTGCAAGATTGTATTTTGCACCGGTTACGAGGAATATGCGATTCCGGCATTTAAACTTCATGCTTCCGGATATTTGATGAAACCCGTATCGGCCAAAGACGTGCAGGCGGAGATTGACAATATAAAAGGCGTCCGTCAAAATCAAAAAGCGCTGGAAGTAAAATGCTTTGGCAATTTCGAGGTTTATGCAAAGGGAGCAAAACTGCCATTTAAGCGTTCGAAGACCAAAGAACTGTTTGCTTTTTTGGTGGATCGCAATGGAGCGGGTGTTACGGTTGGTGAAATCGTAGTTGCACTATGGGAAAACGATAAGGATCAAAAGAACCGTAATTATATTCACCAATTGTTCCGTGATTTGCGCCAATCCCTGGAAGCAGTGGACGCGGGCGATATCTTTGAGAAAAATAATTATTGCTATTCCATTAACCCACAAAAAATAGACTGTGATTACTATACCTACTTAGCAACCGGGAAACCGGAATTTCTTGGCGAGTATATGTCTCAGTATAGTTGGGCAGAAGGCACTTGCGGCCTACTTTGGAAACGAAAAAACACATAAAGAAACGATAAAAGGCAAGCCTCAAATAGACGGCTTGCCTTTTTTGTTTGTAAGAAGTTTGTCACACCTTAAATAGTACAATGTTGAAGATGGATTGGGTTTAAAAGAATTTTGGGAAAGGAGAACTATCATGATTAAGAACAGAACGACCCAGTTAATTTATCAAACCATTTATTGCACACTTGGACTTGTGGGATTCGTTGCATGTCTTGGGATTTTTGACAACATTCACTCGTTTCGTTGGGACTTCTATGTCCATTTCACCAACATCAGCAATTTTCTGTGTATTGGTGTTATGCTTACGGCACTGGTTCAAACGGCAAAGAAGAAAGAAGATAGTTTTGTTTCGGCAGCGCCTGCTTTGAAGTTCATCGGAATGCTCGGCATTTTACTTACCTTTCTGGTGTTTAATATTATGCTGGCCGGTCAGGAGGGCCGTGACCCCCAGGCAAACTGGCGCGTTGGGAGCCTGATTTTTCATGTGGTGCTTCCACCCATGTACATAGCAGACTGGTTCTTATTCTATGAGCGTAAGAAATGCAAGTGGTATTATCCCCTTGTTTCCGGTGCGTTCCCCCTTGCCTATGTAATTTTCCTTCTCATTCAGGCAGTCATTTTGAAGTTTGATTCTTCTATTTTGATGCCTACTACCACTACACCGCTTATTTACCCGTACTTCTTTGTGAATCTTGATACCCAGGGAGTTTCCGGTGTGTTGATGTGGATTGGAATTCTTGCGGTGGCATTTATTGTGGTCGGCTACTTGTTCTTTGGCCTTGACAAACTGGGAAAGAAAACGTCTGAGACATAACGAAAGGAAGGAGAAAATAATTATGAAAAAAGACTTGATTTTTAGCCCCGTTCTGTTGCTGATTGGTATTTTGTTGTTTTTATTAAGAGCCACTGGTATGACAGCGCATATCGCCATTTCCGTGGCAGGTATTTTGGTTTTGGTTGCTTATACTGTTTTCACCAAGAAGGATTGGAAAGTTCCCGCCCTTGAAGTGATTATGAGAGTGTTTTACGGGCTTGCGCTGATCACCGGCATCGTCATTATGAATGTTCATGGTATTGTTGCACTCGCCATCATTCACAAGGCCAGTGCGGCATTGTTTGTGGTTCTGCTTGTGGTACTGTTTGGGCTTAAACTGGTGACAGCAAAGAGGACGATGAAATAATCATAAGCTATATTTTACTGAGAGGCTGAAAGCCTACACTGAAAAAATGCAAAAGGAGAGAATGTAATATGAATAATAAAGAAATGATCGAAAAATACAGCATTACGAAGAAAACAGGAATTATGATCCTGCTGCAAATGATATTAATGACGATAGCGTTGATGATATCCTTGTTTGGAATTTTTAAATCCTTAGATTTGGTAAACAGCTTCAACAGACTGATCGTATATGGAGGCCAGGCGCTCATTTGTTTGGCAACGATTGTATTTGGCGTCATTCATTTTAATAAACAGAATACAAAATATTTTAGAAAACTGATTATCGGATATGCCTTGTTAGAGGGAATCAGGGTTGCGTTGTTGCAAACAGGTGGAATTGCGGAGATCTACAGTTTCCTGGCAAAATTTATTATGGTATTGCTGGCGTTAGATGCTGCGCTTTTATCTGAGAGAATCGAGAAAAAGGAAGGCTTAACATTGGCTCTTACAATGGTAGGTTTAGAGATTATTTTATATTTGATATTTATTATTGGATTCCCCGCTGTAAGAACCAGAATGATGTATATGATTGTTCCTTTAGTAGGAATTTTAATGACAGGTTCTATGTGCATCTTCATTACGGGAAGACTGGAACAAATATTTTATAGTGAACAAAACCAAGTTGAATAAAACGGAGGGAAACAAAATGAAAAGCGAACAGAAAGAGTTAATGAAAAAATTCAAGGTGGTTGTAGAAGATTTAATGGATCACTACGAAGAATACACAGACGAAGAAAAAGCACAGATTAAAGAAATTTTTCAAAAAGTTGCAGATTTGAATACAATTTTAGATAAATATGACATTGATGTAAAAATCGATTGGAATGAGTATTTATTGGCATATAGCCAATGTTTTGAACTGATGCATTTTTAAGAAATATTTAAAATGAAACTTTTGAAAAATAACTTGGTTTTTGTGTTTGGCTTATCGGCTTTAAGGCGACAAGTTTCTTAAAGCCGATAGCCACGTTTATCATGGATTAGACAAAAAGAAAATCACGGCGAAATACGTAGCCGGAGGGATGATATTAGTGTAAGGAGGGGCAACAAATGCCCAAAAGACAAAGGAAATTTGCCGATGATGGTTGGGCCGTCTGGATCGATGGTGAGGATACAAGCACCATTCATATTAACGACTGGCTGAATCCAAAGAGTAATAGTTATGTAGACATTGCGGTTCACATACGGGGCATCAAGTCAAGTAACTGGCTGAATGTGTATGTGCCGTTTTCTGTTACGAAAGATGAAATAGAAGATGTGTCCCTTTCCTTTGCGGATACAAAAATTTTGCAGGCAATATTCAGTGCAGCTTGTATTGTGGATTATAAAAAGAATCCGTATACCTCAGAAATTGCCTACAATGGAAAAACCATAGACATTGTACATATAAGCACAGTGAACTTTCAGGCGGAATCGTTATCTAGCGGAACAATTGTCCGTGTTAATCTGCAGGAATTACAACCCTATCTTGCCAACGATGAAGCCTATTTCATATGGCGTATGCCGCATAAATCCTTAGATGCCATATTTAAGCCCTATGTGGATGTGGAGAATGTAATGGAGAGGCTGCGCGACTTGATTACCACACCTGTTGTGTCGGAGAAATATGGATATTCCATCCGTATTAACGAATCGAGACTTTTGCCGGAGGAGATTACGCGAATCGGAATGTTCCACCGACAAAAGTTAAAAAAGGCAGCAATTACACTTTCAGTTGATGAATCATATGAACTCAATGACAGCAACTGTTATCGTATCCGACGCCTGGAGGAGCAACTGTATCAGGATTATCTTCCCAAGGATTATCAGTGCGACGATGTTATTACATATCAATGGAACCAAAGTCGCGAAGACAATTTGCAGGGACAGTTTAATTTCTATTACAGTATTACAAAGAATTCTGTCAGCCGTGGCAGTATGTTTCTTTATATTATACTGCTGTTGGCGGTAGGGTTTGTTGGTGATTTGGTTTCAGAGGGGATTAAAACCCTGATTAGGTTATTTTTGTAAGGAGGTGCTGAAATGAGATTAATTGTTCCGATTGTACTGAACTGTTTTCTTGTTTTTGCGGTATACATCTTAGATAAATATACGCCAGCCAAGAAACTCCCGTATATGGCTAAACAGACTATCATTGGTCTTTTGTTTGGTGGTGTCTCCGCTTTTGCGTCCAGTTATGGCGTGGAATGGTTAGGCACAACAGTGAATGTCCGCGATGCGGCGCCACTTTCGGCAGGTCTTATTTTTGGCGCACCTGCCGGCATCATATCCGGTCTTATTGGAGGTCTATATCGCTGGTTTTCTGTCTATTGGGGCGGCGGTATGTATACGCGACTTGCGTGTAGTATAGCGACCATTCTTGCCGGCTTAATGGCGGCAGGCCTCAGAAAACTGATGTTTGACAATAAAAAACCCACCTGGAGCTACGGCGTATGTATTGCTGTGGTGTGTGAAGTTATCCATATGATTCTGATTTTCTTGACTAATATGGATAATTCTTCCCAGGCTTTTGAGTTTGTCAAGGGTGCTACCGGACCAATGATGTTGGGCAATTCCGTGGCTGTTGGGGTATCTATCATTTTGATTTCTCTTTTTAGCCACGAGTACTTTTTTAGAAAGAAAACTTCCGAAGGCATCGCCCATACTTTTCAGCGAAGACTTCTCAGCTGCATTGTAATTGCCTATCTCATTACCAGTACCTTTACGCTCATTCTCCAGAATGGCATGGCGCAGATTGAGACCCAGGAGGTGTTTACCGTTGCAATCAATGATGTTGAAGCAACAGTAAGAGAAAAATCTAATCGCCAGCTGCTTGAAATTGCAGAACAAGTCAAGCAGGAATACGAAGAAGACCCGACGGTATCCTTGTCCGGTCTTGCGGAAAAATACGGCATTAAGGAAATCAATGTGGTTGCCCCTGATGGCATCATCACGAATTCCACAGAGGCGGATGTGATTAACAGCTATGATATGAATAGCAAGGCACAATCCAAAGAATTTGTGGATGTTTTGGAAGTTCAGGATTCTTTTGTTCAGGAGTATTCCCCTAGAGGCAAGGATGAATCTGTGTGGAGAAAATATGCTGCTGTAAATCTTACAGATGCCGGTTTTATTCAGGTGGGCTACGATGCTGAGCAGTTCCATCAGATGCTCAATGAGTTTGTAATAGATGTCACCAAGAGTCGTCACGTTGGGACCAACGGCTTTGTGGCGGTACTTGATGAACAGCTATGTATGGTTATAGATGATGCCTATGCGGGCAAACACATCTCCTCCATCGGCATTATTCCCCCTGAAGAGATGGCGCAGGGACGAACCGCTACTGCACTATATCATGCCGATGTTGTAGATGGTATCAGTAATTTGAGTGCAGAATATATGTATGTATTTAAGTTCGTTGAAGGCTATTGCCTGATTGCGGCTATGCCGGTGGCTGAGGCTATGTTTATGCGTGATGCCTCCATGCTAACCAGCATTTTTATGCAAGTAATTATTTTTGCCACGCTCTTCGTATTTATTTACTTGCTCATTAAGCGTGTTATCATCAACAACTTAAAGAAAATTAACGATACCCTTGCGCAGATCACAGAAGGTGATTTGAGCGTGACAGTGAATGTGCGTTCCAATGTGGAATTTGCTTCGTTGTCAGATGATATCAACTCCACGGTTGCAACCCTGAAACGGTATATCGCCGAAGCTGCTGCACGGATTGACAAAGAACTTGAATATGCCAAGCAGATTCAGCTATCGGCACTTCCCACAAATTTCCCGGATAATGAGAACTATGGGATTTATGCCCAGATGATTGCGGCGAAAGAGGTGGGCGGAGATTTCTACGACTTTTATAAGCTCAGCGACACAACTGTGGCATTTCTTGCCGCCGATGTTTCCGGCAAAGGAATTCCTGCGGCAATGTTTATGATGACGGCAAAAACCATTATCAAGGACCTGGCAGAAAGCGGTATGGCGGTAAATGATATTTTCACGAAGGCCAATGAAAAACTTTGTGAAAATAACGAATCCGGAATGTTTGTTACTGCCTGGATGGGTATTTTGGACCTGACTACCGGCAATGTGCAGTTTGCAAATGCAGGCCATAACCCGCCTTTGCTCAAACGTGCCGACGGGACGTTTGAATATTTAAAGACCCGTGCAGGATTTGTTCTTGCAGGTATGGAGGGCATTTGTTACCGTGCCGGTGAAATCGTACTTCATCCGGGGGACAGACTGTTTTTGTATACCGACGGTGTGCCTGAGGCTACAAACACCGAGAACGTACTTTACGGTGAGGATAGACTCCTTACCTTTATGAACCAAAATGCTTCTATGCAAGCAACTCAACTTTTACCGGCATTAAAATGTAATATCGACGAATTTGTAGGCGAAGCGCCGCAGTTTGATGATATTACCATGCTGATGTTGGATTATCAACCGAAAAAAGGAGGTGAGCGTATGACGAATAAAGTTTTCCCTGCAAAGACGGAAGCGTTGACTGACGTGCTCGGCTTTGTGGAGCAAATGCTGGAAAGTCTGGAATGTCCCATAAAAATTCAAACGGCACTTTGTGTAGCCATTGAAGAAGTGTTCGTCAATGTTGCTCACTATGCCTACCCTGAGGGCGAAGGAGATATGGCACTTTGCATTGGATATGACGAAGATTGCCGAAGAATAACATTCCGAATGTCGGATAAAGGTGTTGCGTTTAATCCACTGGAAAAACCGGATCCGGACATAACGCTTTCGGCAGAGGAACGGGAAATCGGTGGCCTTGGCATCTTTATTGCGAAGCAAACAATGGATTCCCTCAGTTACGCCTATGAAAATGGTGAGAACATCTTGACGATGATGAAAAACTTATAAAGGAGATATGCGGATATGACAATCGAAATTAAAAAGAATCAAAAGGAAACCATAATTGAGATTATAGGAAGACTTGATACCATCACAGCTCCGGCCCTTGATAAAACCATCAACGAGGACCTTGGGGATACACAGAATCTCATTCTTGATGTAAAAGGCATGGAGTATATCTCCAGCGCAGGGCTCCGTGTTTTGCTTGGTGCCCAGAAGAAAATGCAAAAGAGTGGATCTATGAAAGTGATAAATGTTCGCGAGGAGGTCATGGAAGTTTTTGAAATGACCGGGTTTGCTGACATTTTGGTGATTGAATAATGGAACTTGTAAGCGAAGCAATCGCATTCGCAGTAAAGGCTCATGACGGAATGCGACGCAAAAAAAGTGAGTCACCATATATTTTGCATCCCATGGAAGCAGCCGTCATTGTCGGCACCATGACCAACGATCAAAATCTAATTGCTGCAGCTGCACTCCATGATGTGGTGGAAGATGCAAATATTACCCTGGATGAAATTGAGGCGAAGTTCGGAAAGCGCGTGCGGGAACTGGTACAGTCTGAAACCGAGGATAAGCGGGCTGACCTGCCACCTGCATCCACCTGGCGTATCCGCAAGGAGGAATCTCTCAGTGTGCTGAAAAATACGGATGATATCGGCGTGCTGATGGTGTGGCTGGGCGATAAGCTTGCCAATATGCGCTCTGTCTACAGAGACTTCAAAGTAGAGGGCATCCGGATGTGGCAAAGATTTAATCAAAAGGATGTTGCGGAGCAGGCTTGGTACTACCGCTCAATTGCTGATTTAACGAAGCGATTGTCTGATACTTCGGCTTGGATTGAATACAAAACACTTACGGAACTCGTGTTTGGAAAAGGAGAATAAATCAATGAATGTTACCTATCGTATTGACAAAGATATTCTTTATATTGCTATAGAGGGAAGAATTGATGCCACCAATGCGGCTGAGGCAGAAGAAAAAATTTTCAGTATTAAAAATGATAACCCGGGGATGCATACCGTAGTGGATGCAGACCAATTGGAGTACATATCCTCTGCAGGCTTGCGCGTGATTTTGAGACTTAGAAAGGAAGAACCTAAACTTGCAATTATCAATGTGGCGTCAGATGTTTATGAAGTTTTTGATATGACCGGCTTTACTGATATGGTTACGGTAGAAAAGGCATATCAGAGAATGAGTGTGGAAGGTTGTGAGTTTATTGCTAAAGGAGCGAATGGTGCAGTATATCGCTATGACGACGAAACCATCCTCAAGACCTATTTTGCAAAGGACGCACTTCCGGAGATCAAACAGGAACGCGAAAATGCAAGACGTGCCTTTGTCCTTGGCATCAATACTGCAATCCCTTACGGCATTGTGCGCGTGGGTGACGGTTACGGCACGGTTACAGAACTTCTGAATGCGGTCAGCGTCACAAAACTCATTCGCAATCAGCCGGATGATATGTCTGAAGCTGTGAAGTATTACATTGGTATGCTGAAGAATATCCACTCTATTGAGGTGGAAGACGGTGAGGTTCCGGATATGAAGGAAACCGCCCTTGCCTGGGCAGATTTTGTGGCTCCCCATATTCCGGAAGAACAGGGCAAAAAGCTTCGTGCCCTGATTGAGGCAGTTCCCAAGCAGAACACTTTGATGCATGGTGACTATCACACCAATAACATCATGGTACAGAACGGTGAACCCCTGCTCATCGATATGGATACCCTGTGCATGGGGCACCCTGTATTTGAACTTGGTTCCATGTTTAATGCATTTATAGGATATTCCGAGCTTGACCATCAGGTGACCATGAATTTCTTTGGATATCCCCATGAGTCTGCCGAAAAATTCTGGGATTTGTCTCTGAAAAAATATCTGGGTACAGAAGACGAAGAGGTATGCCGAAGTGTTGCTGAAAAGGCAATGATTATCGGCTACACACGTATGCTTCGTCGTGCGCTTCGCCGTCCTGAGGAGGCAGAGAGCCCTGCAAAAATCGCAAGATGCAAAGAAATGCTTGCGGTATTGCTTGAAAAGGTGGATACATTGATTTTTTAATCCGGAGAATGTGTTGTGGAAGAAAATAAATTTTTGAAAGAAGAGAAGCTAAAATTGAATAAATTACATTCTATGCAGTTTCGCATTTTAGCCACAATCATCTTTGCAATGCTGGCGATTACGGTATTTATCGGCGGTATCAGCATCTATGAGGTGGACCAATACATACAGGAACAATCTGAAAACTTTGTTGTGGTTACCTGCGAACATGAGGGCGCCCAAATTAACCATGTTTTCGAAGATATGCAAAAGTCAGTGAAAATTATGGAAAGCTATGTGCTGGGTTTTCTCACCGAGGAGGCAGACATTGAGGATTCGTCTTTTCAAGAAAGAGTCATAGCCAGTGCGGATAAAATGTTTGCCGATGTTGCCCAACATGCCAGTGGAGCCGTGGCATATTATTTCCGTTTTGATCCTGCAATCTCAGGTAGCAAAACGGGCTTGTTTTACAGTAAAATGGACGGTGGTGATGAGTACATTTCTCTTGAACCAACCGATATCGGACTTTATGATCAAGAGGACACGGAGCATGTGGGATGGTTTTGGCAACCCTATTATGCCGGAAAGCCCGTTTGGATGATGCCTTACTACAACCAAAACAACCATATTTATATGATTTCCTATGTAGTGCCTATGTACCATAAAGAACAGTTTATCGGTATTGTGGGAATGGATTTTGACTACACGGTTTTGGCTGAACGGGTACATAATATTGAAATTTACGAAAATGGATTTGCCCATCTGGAGATGGACGGAGTTGTAATTCATGGTGACGACAGTGAATCTGTACCGGAAATCAAGGCGGATTCCAATCAATATCTGCGTGCCTCAAAAGAGTTGACAAATGGAATGACCCTTGTCCTTTCTGCAAACTATGATGATATCCGGCAAATCCGATATGAAATTGGTTTCAAAATAGTATATGTCGTTTTGCTACTTTCTGCAGTTTTTACGGTGGTGGCAATTCTTGTTGTCAGAAAAATTGTTGCACCGTTGAAAAAAATATTCGATGCATCTGTAAAACTCTCAAAAGGGGATTACAATGTAGAATTTGACCATAGCAATATTTCTGAAATAGAGCTTTTAAATACAGCCTTTGAAAATATGGCAACAAATTTGCAGGAACGTGAAAAAGAGTTGCATCTATCTGCGAATCGTGATTCCCTGACGGGGCTTCGAAATACCACGTCGTATAAAAGTTGGGTAGAAAAGTTTGACAAAGACATTGCAAACAAAACTGCAGAGTTCGGAGTCGTGGTGTTCGATGTGAACCAACTGAAGAAAACCAACGATTTGTACGGACATGATGTGGGTAATACACTGATCATAACAGCGGCAAAATTGATTTCAGATGTTTTCAAAAGAAGTCCGGTGTTTAGAATCGGCGGTGACGAGTTTTTGGCAATTCTTAGAAATAAAGATCTGAAGGATTATAAGAAATTGTTGGCCCAGTTGGATTTGGAATGTGCCCATACATTCATAGAGGAAGCGGACCATCTTCCTATCAGTATAGCAAGAGGCTTCGCAAAGTTTCATTCAAAACAGGATTTCACCTTCAACGATGTGTTTAAACGCGCAGATATGGCCATGTATGGAGATAAAAGAAAAGAAGAAAGGGAATAAAAAATGAAGAAAATTACCCTATTATTGCTGCTTTGTTGTTTGTGCACAGCGTGTGGAACAAAAGATGAAGTAAGCCAGGAAACCGGTGTCATTGTTTCGGAAGAAATCGAAGTTACAAAGAAGGTTTTTCCACTGCCTTCCACCATTGATATCAATGCATTAGATAACTGTACCGTAGCGGTTTCCATAAACGAAGGAGATATCTTTGTAGATGAAGGCGGAAAAACACAGCTTAAAGTAACGGTTTATGATATGGATTTATATGATATGGTAGATATCGCCAATTTAAAAGAGGGTGATACCATCGTGATTCAGGGAAGTGATGTGTTGGTAGAAACCTTGGAAAGAACAGAGTCCGGTCTTTTGCTCATCAATGGCGGTATGGAGAATGACGGATATGATTTGTGGCATAACGACAGCGGTGTTTACTTTGAACAGGGATACAGCGATACAAAATCTTATTATGCTATCGGAGACGCCACCCTCCAAGTTTCAGAAAACTTTGATTTTGCGGACAGCTCCGATCCGGACAAAGGCGAGGCGGTGTACCATGCCGATGACTTGTTAAAGAATGACAGTGAGATTGTGTATCACTTTACACCCAATAATACAAAAATTGTAATTGAAAACGGTGAAGTAACTCATCTGATTCGAGTTTATACGCCTTAAACAGTGGAATTACTTCACCTTTTATATGGCAGAAATGGGAGTCTTGCTACTGTTGTTCCTTCAGGATCTGATTCAATTTTGTGGTGTTTCGTTTGGTGATAGCATAAATAATTGCCCAAATAAGCAAATATCCCAAAACAAAAATAACAGTGAAAACAACCAGGGGAGTGGTATCCCGTTTCATCCAGCCATTGAGTAGATAAGTAACCAAATAGCAGACATACAAAGTGCCCCCGTGGATGAGAATGGCTACCATCAAGGGCAACCGTTCCATTTGATAAAGCGCGTTCAAACCGCCGGCAATAAAGGCAAGCGCGGCCAAGGAGAAGATGCCCAGGCAAACGTCAGTTACAGGTAGCATTTGCAGATTGCTTTCCTTCTGTAAAATCAAATAAACTACAGCCAGCACCAGGGGGCCAAAACCACAAGCGATAAACCCGCGTCGTATAAACTCTAACATAAATTTTTTCATTTCTTTTCATACCTCCTTTTTCCATTACCCTCCGTATGGCCTTTGTTTCGTTATTTATCATAGCAAACGGAGGCGGAAAAGTCTTAAATTTGGTCTGTTCGGTCTTATATGATGTCTCATCGGTCTGCATTCCATGTAAAATAGAAGAAAGTATACCGGCGACAAATGAAAAACGGCATGACATAAGTCACACCGTTATCTGTGAACATATCGGAATGGGATGCCGTTAACACCAACCACCATCCATGGTAACTATCTGCCCTGTCAGATAAGCAGGGGCGGTGGCCATCTGGAGGATGAGTGCCGCTACCTCCTCGGGAGTGCCCATCCGGCCTGCGGGGATTTCGTCAATGAGTGCCGACATCTCTTCCTGGGTATAGCAGGCGTTCATATCTGTGTCAATGACTCCGGGCGCTACTGCATTTACCTGAATGTTGCTGGGAGCCAGCTCTTTGGCCAGAGCTTTGGTAAAGGTGTTCACCGCACCCTTGGAAGCAGAGTAAGCCACTTCCATGGAAGCGCCCTGGGTACCCCAGACAGAGGATACATTGATGATCTTGCCACTGTGTTTTTTCAGCATCAAAGGAATGGCTGCGTGGCAGGTATAGAAACAGGAATCCAGATTCACGGCCATCACACGATGCCATTGCTCCACAGTCATATCGTTCAATAGTCCGCTGTGGCAGATGCCCGCGTTGTTCACCAGCACGTCTAATTCTTCTATGTTAGCAAACAGTTCTTTTACATCAGAAAAGTCTCCCATATCGGCCTGGACGGCGGTGCAGGTAATGTTGTATTCTTTTTCCAATTGTCTGGCCAACTCGTATAATGCGTCAATGGATTTTTCACAGGTCAGGTACAAGTCATATCCCGCCTTTGCAAAAGCAATGGCTGTAGCCTTCCCTATGCCTCTGGATGCCCCGGTAATCAGGGCGTTTTTCGTTGGATTGCTCATAAGACTCCCTCATAAAACAAATAATATCTTTGTATAGTATACCACACCAGCGCCTTGCATTTCCACTATAAAACTGATACACTTTATGTATCATATTTTTGAAGAGGTAGACACTATGTATGATTTGATTATTATCGGTTCCGGCCCTGCCGGACTTTCCGCAGCAGTATATGGTAAGAGAGCCGGCTTGCATTTGTTGGTATTGGAGAAGAGCCCCATCAGTGGGGGGCAGGTATTGAATACCTATGAGGTGGACAACTATCTGGGAATGCCCGGTATCAACGGCTTCGATATGGGGATGCAGTTCAAGGAGCATGCAGACAAATTGGGCGTAGAATTCAAAGAGGTTACAGTGGAGTCCATCGAGGATATGGGTGACTATAAGCGAATTCATACGGATGGTGGTCTGCTAGAAGCGAAGAGTGTTATTGTGGCCAGTGGTGCACATCATGCGAAATTAGGGGTTCCCGGTGAGGAAGAGTTGCTAGGCATGGGCGTATCCTATTGTGCTACCTGTGATGGTGCGTTTTTCCGCGGCAGAACGGTAGCTGTGGTGGGCGGCGGCGACGTGGCATTGGAGGATGCCATTTATCTGGCAAGAACCTGCGAGAAGGTATACCTCATTCATAGGAGAGACGAACTCCGTGGTGCGGCAGTGCTGCAACAGGAGTTGACGGCCCTTCCTAATGTGGAAATCCTATATAATCACGTCGTGGAGGAAATCCGAGGCGAAGATGCCGTAGAGAGTCTGCGCCTTCGTAATTTGATTACCCAGGAGAGCAAGGAGTTGCCTGTGGCGGGCATCTTTGTGGCAGTGGGTATTCATCCTGAGACGGAACTGGTCCGCGATTTGGTGGCTTGTGATGCGGGGGGTTATGTACTGGCAGGAGAGGATTGTGCTACCAATGTGCCCGGTCTCTATGTGGCAGGCGATATTCGCAAGAAACCTATGCGTCAAATCATTACTGCGGTGGCAGATGGCGCCAATGCAGCAGTGTCCGCTGGTAATTATTGCAAATAATGTCAAGTTGTCTAATAATTTATTTTTTTATGAAAAGCAAATTTACCTGTATAGACTATACAAATTTCACAAAGTTTTTAAAAATCAAAAAAAGTGGATAATTGACAGAATGGTCATTTTTAAAAATTACCCACAAAAAAATGCCCCGAAAATACAATAAAACCGACTTATACACTTAGTTTTCCACATTATCCACAGATTTTGTGGGTAACTTAGAGGAGAGTTATCCACAAAAAAATACGGACAAAGTTTTGTGCAAAATTGCCAAAAAAAATTTTTTGTAAGAATTTGTCGAAAAAAATCGCAAATAATTATAGTCGAAAAGTTAATAAAATACACTTAAATTGTTGCACAATTCAAACCCATATGCTATAATGTAAATACAATAAAAAGTGAAAGGGATGATGCATATGAAGTTTGTAATTGTAGGAAGAAATATTGATGTAACACCCGGCCTGAAAGCTGCTGTAGAAGATAAGATCGGCAAGCTGGCCAAATACTTTAATCCCGACACCGAAGCTCACGTGACATTGAGCGTAGAGAAAGAGAGGCAGAAAATTGAAGTGACCATTCCCGTGAAGGGAAATATCATCCG